>CAYIMI010000188.1:0-1393 GCA_964364445.1 uncultured Gammaproteobacteria bacterium | reverse complement strand
TATTTACCAGCTCGTCCAGTGAATGGTTCGGCAACGAACATTGGTTGAGTCAAAAATCTTTGAATCTTTCTTGCCCTTGAAACTGTTAATTTATCAGTTTCAGAAAGCTCCTCCATTCCAAGGATGGCAATGATATCTTGTAGATCTTTGTATCTCTGTAATGTCTTTAAAACATCTCTGGTTACCTGGTAATGTTCTTCACCAACGATATCAATATCAAGAGCACGAGAATTAGAGGTCAGTGGATCAATTGCCGGGTAAAGACCTTGCTCGGATAGTGCTCGCTCCAACGTAATTGAAGCGTCAACGTGTGAGAACGTTGCCACGGGGGCCGGATCGGTATAGTCATCGGCTGGTACGTAGACGGCCTGAATGGAAGTAATAGAACCTTTATTAGTTGAGGTAATTCTTTCCTGCAGAGCAGCCATTTCTGAGGCTAAAGTTGGCTGATATCCTACAGCGGAAGGAATTCTTCCGAGTAATGCCGAAACCTCACTTCCGGCTTGAGCAAAACGGAAGATATTATCAATAAAAAGTAAGACATCCATATTTTTTTGATCGCGGAAATATTCGGCCATGGTGACTCCGGTTAAAGCAACTCGAAGTCTGTTTCCTGGCGGCTCATTCATCTGACCAAAAACAAGGCTAGTATTTTTCAAAACTTTTGTTTCCTTCATTTCAAGCCAAAGATCGTTTCCTTCACGGGTTCGCTCACCGACGCCTGTGAAAACAGAAACTCCATGATGATTTTTGGCAACGTTATGAATCATTTCCTGAATTAACACAGTTTTACCGACTCCGGCTCCTCCGAATATTGCCACCTTTCCTCCCTTAATAAATGGTGCAATCAAGTCAATGACCTTAATTCCTGTTTCAAAAATTTCTTGCTCAACGGACTGTTCAACTAACTTTGGTGGAGAGGCGTGAATCGAAGCGCTAAATTTTGATTTTATTTCTCCTAGCTCGTCAACAGGCTCGCCCAAGACGTTCATAATTCTTCCCTGAGTCGCCTCACCGGTCGGGACTGTAATAGGATGCCCGGTATTTGTGACTTTTATTCCACGGCTCAAACCAAAGACATTAGCCATGGCAACGGCTCGAACAAGACCTTGATCTAATATTGCTTCAACTTCGAGAACAATTTTTCCTAATTTTTTTTCCTCAATAAAGAGTGCATCATAAATTCTTGGGGTTTCATTTTCTTTGAATTTAATATCAACCACCACTCCCCGAATTGAAACAATTTGGCCTACATTCATAATTTGATTTAAAATTTTTAATTGCTTTCAACCGATTCCTTGGCTGTCACCATATCGAGTAACTCACTGGTAATTTTTTCTTGTCTGATTTTATTGCGAACTAAAGTTAGATTATAGATAACATCGGTGGCGTT
>CAYIMI010000187.1:0-1513 GCA_964364445.1 uncultured Gammaproteobacteria bacterium | reverse complement strand
GGGGAGGAATCCTCCGCTTGCTCCGCTGATTTCTTTTGGCGGAAACTGGGGGAATCTTAAAAAACTATAAATACTTTTTTAAGATTTCGATTTTTTCGTTATCACTATCTTTTAATTCTTGACTAAGTTTTGTGGTTTGATTTTCAATTTTTATGATTTGAGCAACAATCTTTTTCTGATCCTCAAAAGAGGGTAATTTACAAATTTGATTATAAACATCATTTCTATTAAGTCCTGGGACACCCGCACCTAAAACTAATTTTTCTAAGTTAATCTCGGACAAAAGGTAATGAAGAAATTTATAATCAACTTCGTCACTAATTTTCTTAACATAAAAAGTCGTATCTATTGGGTAATTATCTTCCTCAATCCAAGTTATTTTTCCAGCGGATCCTTTACGACCTATAATAATAGTAGGGCCTTTCACCATAAACTCATTATGGTGCCCTACAACGCCATTAGAACCCATTACTGGGTATTCTCCACCCATTCTGTCGCCCTCAGTTAAAGGCGAGCCATATTCTAAAGTTAGAATATCGCCAATCTTTTTTTCTTGAGATTTTGGAGAGGAAGCAAAAAGTTTTTTTATTTGACCTTTTAGCGTTTGGATTTGGCTAAATAATTTTTCGTCCCTACTTTCAATTTTCTTTATTTCATTAGCAATTTTTTCTTGAATATCTTTTGGTGGTAAGGGTATCTTTATCTTTTTGAATTCTTCTATATCAATATTTTTTTGAGCAAGACCCCTTCCACAAGAATATATTTGATCTTGTATAGTAACTAAGAAATTATTTAGATACTGTATATTTAGATTTTTATCTAAAATATCTAAAGAGAACCCAGAGTCATTTAAAAAGAATTTATCGGTTACAAACCTGACACAATTTTCGGACATTCCAAAACGAGATATTATCAAGCAGTTATTTCTATTGAAATTTTCTGTTCTGAAAGTTTCTCCCCCTCCTCCATAAACTGGATATAAAGTTCCAGAATTATTTTTTGTAGTAATCCTTTCACCATAATTTATAGCCACAACTTCACCTAAAGACACGTGCTGATACTTTTTACTAATTTCTATCTTTTTTTTTAAAACTAACGAAATAGTTTTTTCAAAATCAATTCTATCAAAAGTCATCATATCAATAAGATTTACCTCAAAGATATTCTTTTCAAGTGAATTGTGTATTCTTTGATTTTTATTACCCAAAAATGCTTTATATACATAGGAATTGGCTTTTGTTTCATCCCCCTGATCTTCATATCCATACATTTTTGTACACTCATCAATCGATTTACCTTTTTGTAGTGGATGAATACCTTCATAACCTCTACGGTTACTAAACTCATACCCAAGAAACTTCCGTTCCTCTTTTTTTTGTCCTGACTTAGTTAAGATGACTTTTTGAGAGTGAGCGAGAACAAAATAAAGAAGTTTCTCCTGCTCTTTCTCAATAATTGTCTTTTGCAAATCAACCTTATCTTTTAGCTTCAATTTCTTTTCGTATTCTTTGTA
>CAYIMI010000186.1:0-1546 GCA_964364445.1 uncultured Gammaproteobacteria bacterium | reverse complement strand
CAGTAAAGCTTGTTTCTTGTTCCGGCAATTCTAAATCAAAAATATCTTTTTCTTCTTTCTCTCTTATTTCTATTTCGTATTTATTTCTGAATTCTTTTAGTGCTTTGCTGATAGTCGTTTTTAGCTTGCTTATTTCTTTTAATAATTCATTAACAACGATTGGATAATAAACTGGTCTATCAAGCCCAAGTCTTGTATTAAACCAAACATTGATTGCGGATTTCAATTGCCCCCAAGATCGTGAAGGATTATATTTAGCTTCTTCGTCTCCTTGTTTTTTAAGTTCCTCAAAACAAAGTAAGTTATAAAGCCTTTCTACATCTAACTGTGAAAAATGATAATCTAGGTTTTGTCCTTTTTCTTTTATTTCTTGGACAAAATTATCAAAACTTTCAATTTCTGCATTTACAATAATCTGATTATTTACATTTGTTGAGGTAAGATCAATCTGTGATTTTATGATTTTTCTATTTTCTGCAACGAATTGAAGTTTTGTTCCAAATTCTTGATCCATTATTTCAAGAAAAAACTTTTGCCACAACGGAGGGGGCGTAAGTGTATTAAAATCAACTCTATTGTGATAGGTTGTTTCTATAACAATTCTCTTTATGTTCTTTTTTAGTTTTGTGTAATAAATAGGTGGCTTGTTTTGATTTTCTACCTCTTTGACATTTCTAATGTGGCCTTTGTTATAGTTTGTGTAAATATACGCTTTGTTTAATTCCGCTTTTTCGTAGTGATGACCCTCTGGCATTCTTTTGATTCTTCCGATAATTTGAGTATGAAAAGTTGGGCTGTTGATTTCTCTAAACATCACAAGTATTTCAGCTCTTGGACAATCCCAACCAGTTGCAGGAGCAACCTTAAAAATTAGATAATTAACCTTATTGTTATTGTCAGTTATATGCTTTAATTTTTTGATATCTTTATTGCCGGATAGCCAAATAGCGATTTCCTTTTCTTTAACCCCTTTTCGCTTTAAGTAAGACAAAACAAGATCTTTTTGATTTGCCTGTACCTCCTCTTTTTCTTTGAAGTCGCTCGGAAGCTGAATCATAACAAGGGGGTTGATATCAAGCCCTAATTCTCCATAATATTTTTTGAGTTCAATCCTTTTGTTATAGGCAAGTTCAAGCATTATGTCCGTTATGTCTTTATCGGATAGGTTTTTATTTCCCAATTTTTTTATTTCTTCTTCTGTTTGGGTAATAATCTTTTCTTTAATAAGCCCGCTTGCTATTACGTCGCTTTCCAATGCTTCTACAAATCCAGCCTTTTTCTGCGATACATCACTAATGTTTGGTAAATCTTTTGGTGTCGCAGTAACTTTGATAATAATTCTCGGTTCAAGTAAGTCGATTATTTGATTATATAAAGGCAGGTGTTCACCGGCCTCTGTGTGAGCCTCATCAATAATCAAAACGATGTCTCTTTCTTTTTTCGTTTTCTGTATAAATTCATCAAAAACCGCTTCACCACCATATCCAACGCCACCACTTCTTCTTAGTTTTTTTGATTCTTTGTCTGTTCCCTTTATCTTTGACCA
>CAYIMI010000185.1:0-1553 GCA_964364445.1 uncultured Gammaproteobacteria bacterium | reverse complement strand
AAATTAACTTATCGGAAAATAAAGAATTAAAGATAATTGATCCAGCTTGTGGCTCCGGTCAATTTTTAATACTCGCATACGATAAATTACTCGAACAATATAAAAATATTGGTATTGATGAAAATACCGCACATAAAAATATTGTAGAAAAACATCTTTTTGGTATAGATATTGACCCCATCGCTTGTGTTTTAGCAAAAGCAAATCTTGTACTAAAAAATCCGTTCGTATCGGTAAAACCAAATATCTTTACCAATGATTTTTTGAAGAGAGATTATGGATTGATAGATACAGACCCCTTTGAATCCATTTATAAACAATTTGATTTTGTAGTGGGCAATCCCCCATGGGGAGCATCTCTTACCAAAGAGAATAAAAAGTATTTCGAAAAATATTATGACATAGGAGAAGTAGGATTAAATACCTTTACACTTTTTATTGAGCGTTCCTTTGACTTCTTGAAAGAAAAAGGAAGATTAGGATTTCTCATGCCCGAAGCGTATCTGAAAATTAAAGTCCATCAACCATCAAGACAGCAGATTCTCTCACGGGCGGAGATTAAGCTACTTGCTATTAGTGGCGATATTTTCAAAAAAGTCTATGCTCCATCCCTTGTTTTAATTTTCGAAAAGACTGGAAAGATAAATAAAGATCATAAAATTATGATACAGGAAGGAGTTTTCAATGGCGGAATAACAGAGACTAAAATACCACAATCTCTATTTGAAAGTACGCCTGATAATATTTTTAATATTCATTTCTCTGACCTATCAACAAAAATCATTCAAAAAATTGATTCACTTGATAATAAATACCTTAAGGACAACACGCTCTTTGTTTTAGGTATAGTCACGGGCGATAATAAAAAGTATTTATCTCTTAAAAAACTCTCAAAAGACTACGAGCCAATAGTTGTTGGAAAGGATTTACGAAAGTTTCAAATTGATTTTGGAGGAAATTACTTTATTTATGATAAGAAAATTTTGCAACAAATCGCTCCGCGAGATTATTACGAAAGACGAGAAAAGCTTATTTATAAATTTATAGGAAAAAATCTTGTATTTGTATATGACAATGAAAAAAGGTTCAGTCTAAATAATGCAAACGCCATTGTGCCCAATGTCCCCAATCTGAAAATGAAGTATATTTTAGGCGTGCTTAATTCCGACCTCATTCAGTTTTACTACGCAAAATTATTTTTTACTATTCGGGTTTTAAGAAGTAATTTAGAGAGACTGCCTATTTTTAACGCTACGAAAGCACAGCAAGATAAAGTGATTTCCTTAGTCGAGAAGCTAGAGAGAGCAAAGAATGAGGAGTACAAGCAATTATTAAAAGAATTGAACGATTATATTTTTAACCTATATCAAATTGACGATAAACAAAAAAACTATATTAGAGAGGAGCTACAAAAATTATAAACCTTTAACTTTTTCTAGTATCTGATCTAGGCTAACTTCAAATTTTACAAAATCAGCAATATTTTCAGTTTTAATATGTATCTGACCCTCATATCCTTTATTTCCCCGATGTTGCCCTGTTGAAAAATATTT
>CAYIMI010000184.1:0-1557 GCA_964364445.1 uncultured Gammaproteobacteria bacterium | reverse complement strand
GCAGTTGAAAGAATTTGCAAAACTTTATAAGAAATCATTGGATTACTTTATAAAATGAAAAATAAATTTAAAAAAGAAGATTTTTATAAATGCTTCGAGTTTCCGGTGAAGTATTATCTTGATGAGACTAAATCTAAATCGAACAGAACAACTGGGCAACAGAGAGGTCTCGGCTCAATCATAAATGATTTTTTTCTGGGAAAGCTGATTGAGATAGGGGTCGCCAGAGCTATTGAGGAAAAAAGTAATGATAAGAAGATACACTTGGATTTCAGCATACACGAACCGGGCGGAAATCATGATAACGATCCGGATATTGTAAAAGTCACGGAGTCAGGAAAAGGTCGTGAACCCAATCTTTATCTTGAAATAAAAAATGTTTCAGAGAATGACAGGTTTATAGGTCTTACTTCTGAACAATCTTCTACTATGCTTAGTAGTAAGATTATTTCAAATGATTCCTCAAAACTATTCATTGTATATGGGACTGTTTCTTCATCTGATAAATCAAAAATATGCGATGTGTTTGGTGCATATTTGAAATCAGAGATAAAAGATTATCTTTTAGACGGATTTGCAGATATAGATGATATTTATCTTGAAATAAAAAGTGTCATCAACGCCAAAGAACTTACAGACAATTGTTTGAAATTTAATAAGGGCTCGTTATTTTATGAGACCGAAATCCTAGGGCCTGAAATTGCTGAGACAAAAGCTAATAAAATAAGAGTATCAGGGTATGAGACAAAAAATTTAAAGAATGAAATTTTGCCAATAATAATGATGAACAGCTATCCTGCTCCTAAGGAGTTTGGCGATTTCAGGCTTCAGGGACAAGCAACAATATTTATAAAGAATAATGATAAATCAAAAAGGATCTATTTAGATTGCCATTCTGATGGGTTTATTGATAATAAATCTCTTGGCAAATTTGAGCTAAAAAACGGGAAAATGTATGAGCTGTTTTTTACAACCATTGGAAGAAACCCTGTTTTGAGTAGAAATAATTTGTGGATCGCTCGACGTAATGTTCACAAAATTATTCCAGATACTGTCGAGCAAAGGATTGAATATATATCGCAAAATATTTAAGAGATCATTGCTTTCATCATCTGTTTTCCAACAGCTTCAATAACTGGAACACTAACGGAATTTCCAAATTGCTTATATAAAGCAGAATCGGCTAGTTTTGGTATTTTGTAATGAGTAGGAAATCCTTGAATACGAGCACATTCTAGCGGAGTTAATTTTCTAATACCTTTTCTATCTTTGATAATCGGCACATTGTGTCCACCTGTTCCCATATTTGCTGTAAGAGTTGGACAAACACCGCGCTTGTTTTCTCTGACATATTGTCTACGCCACTGATACACTTTCCCTTCTTCTTTTACGGAGCCTTTTAGTTTTTCAAACAACGGCTTGCCATTATAATAATATTTTTCTGGTACATTTTTTTCTAATAAGTCTGTGATTTTCACAGTTAATTTTACTGGGTTAGGAAATTCAAATTTTTCAGAATAGTCTTTATTCCTAAAACCAACCATATAAACACGCTCT
>CAYIMI010000183.1:0-1571 GCA_964364445.1 uncultured Gammaproteobacteria bacterium | reverse complement strand
CTGGGAGTACAGTTTTTGTAGAGTTTTCACGAGTTAATTGCAGAGAAGCGACGAATTTAACAGACCTTTATACAACTTCAGTATTCAAATATTTTATTGCATTGTAGAATTGTTCCACGTGGAACAATTTGACCCAATAATTCACAAAAGCCGAGACCACAATGATCACGGCTTTTTTATTTTTGGCTAATATTAGTGGCTGTGCCATTCATAGCTCGCACTAATAAACAGTGTATGTTATTTAGTAGCCCATCCTTCGCTAAAGCTATGGAGGGCATTCTTCGCTCGCTAGAGCGAAGAATGGTGGACCCGGCGGGACTCGAACCCGCGGTCTCATGCATGCCATGCAGGCGCTTTTCCTCTAAGCTACGGGCCCTTATGTAATAACCTCGATAATTTTTAAAATATCAATAAATACTTCACTAGAAAAGTAATCAATGCGACAAACACCTTTATATTCTAAATTTTTTGATACCTTGCCTATTGTTCTTTTATCTATCAATGCTTTATAAAACTGCGTTTTGGGTATTTTTGTAATATCAGACCAAAAAGATTCTAATTCATTAGTTTTTTGATCTGCCCTGCATTGTAATGTGCATCTAAACCTATTTTCATCAATCTTATAGCAAAACCTTAACAATTTTAAAAATAAAACTATTATATTCGGATTTGAATTTGCAAATACTAAAGCTGATCGTTTAATATCCTTCGTACCCTCACCTAAATACAATGCAGATATAATAAGTTTTGCTATATCTTGGTTATCTAAAAATTTTTTTAAATACAGATTTTTGTTTAGTACTGACTTTAAATACTCACATCTATTAACTCTTTTAATCTTTAATGCCTTATTACGGGCAAGAACCAAACTTGCACTAATTTTATCTCTTATAATATTTCTGCTGTTTTCTTCTAATTTTATACTAGTCAACCATGAAGATAATGTGCTTTTGGAAATTTTTACATCTAACAAATTTAAAATTTCAGAGTACGTCTTTCCTTGTTTCCTCAATTCAGTGGCATAATTTTTAACATTTTGTTCCATAATTTAAGTGTACCATAGAACAATACAATGTCAAATAGATTCTATTATTTTCTAAAATTGTTCCACGTGGAACAATTTGATCACTTAGGATCTATTTTTTGCTTAAATAACGAATTAAATACGTTTTTCAACAAATCTATCCACACCTTCATGGGGAAAAGTACTACTGCCCTAAAAACCCGTTTAAACCTTATTTTTGGCTGTTTTATTAATCGCCAGAGCCACTCTAATCCTAATTTGCTAAATAAAATTGGTGGCTTATCCACAAGTCCAGCCCAATAATCCAATGTGCCACCAATTCCTATCCCAACCTTAACCGGCAACTGTGGTAAATAGTGTTTTAACCACATTTCTTGTTTTGGGTGACCAAAGCCAACTAATAATATATCTGGTTTAGTTTGTTTTATTAAATCCAATAATTTTTCATTCTCTAAATCATTCAGGGGGTATTTATCACCCTTAAAAAACTGTGGGCCGGAGTGAGATCCAACTATCAAACTTCTACAGTAGTGTACACTTTCGTTCT
>CAYIMI010000182.1:0-1574 GCA_964364445.1 uncultured Gammaproteobacteria bacterium | reverse complement strand
CAAAAGCTTTTTTAAAATTAAAGTCCGAGCAAGAAGTGGCTAATTTTCTTAGAGATATCCTGACGATTAAAGAGATGGAAGAATTTTCTAATCGTCTTGAAATGGCTAGGTTATTAAAACAAGGAATGTCTTACAAAGCAATTGCAAAGAAATTAAAAGTCTCTACGACCACGGTTACTCGAACGGCTCATTGGCTGTTTCATGGCTGTGGAGGGTACGAAAAAGTTTTAAAATAATTATTCCCAGTCTTTAACATAATATTTTCTTCCCCTCAAGTTTTTCTGCATATATTCTTGAATTATTTTTTTGCCGGTTTGTTTTTCAACTAACCAAGGATAGCGGACGTGGCCTTGACCATAACCCAATGACCGCATTACTTTATTAGAACCGTTTCGAAGATGAAGGGGAATCGGGTCAAGATTTTTCTCATCAATATCAGCCATCGCTTGTTGGATTCCGACGGTCGAAGCAATTGATTTTTTAGCAGTTGCCAAATAAGTGGCTGTTTGAGCCAGAATCAATGAAGCTTCCGGCCAACCGATCATATGACAGGCTTGCATGGCCGTGGTTGCCAAGACCAAAGCCGTTGGTTGAGCATTACCAATATCTTCGGAAGCAAATATTACTAAACGTCGGGCAATAAATATCGGATCTTCACCAGCTTTGATCATCCGGGCTAAATAATGGAGAGTGGCATCAGGGTTACTTCCTCTCATTGATTTTATAAAGGCGGAGATAGTGTCGTAATGCCAGTCGCCTTTTTTGTCATAAAAAATAGCTTTTCTTTGAACTGCCTCTTCAGCAACTTTTAAAGTAATCTTTTTTGACAGAGATGCAGATAATTCAATGGCATTGATCGCCGTTCTTCCATCACCATTACTATTTTTGATTATATGTTCGATGGCTTCTTTTTCAAATTTGTGTTTTGGAAAAAATTTGACAGCTTTTTTTACAATTATTTCAATCTCTTTTTCAGTCAAGGAATAAAGAACGTAGATCTGGCTTCGAGAGACTAGGGGAGCGATGACTTCAAATCCAGGGTTTTCTGTCGTTGCTCCAATTAGTGTTATTGTTCCGTCCTCAACATAAGGTAAGAAAGCATCTTGTTGAGCTTTATTAAAACGGTGGATTTCATCAACAAAAAGAACAGTGGTTTTTTGAAAAAGTCCATAATTTTTTTTTGCTTCAGCGATTATTTTTCGAACTTCAGCCACTCCGCCTCCGGCTACCGCTGAAAAAGAAACAAAATTTGCTTCAATATATTTGGCAATGATGCGAGCAAGAGTTGTTTTTCCGGTTCCCGGAGGCCCCCAAAAAACCATTGAGATAACTTTTTTATTTTCAATCATTCGACGGATCGGCTTCCCTTTTCCAACCAGATGTTCTTGTCCGACAAATTCATCAAGCGATTGTGGGCGAAGCTGTTCTGCAAGGGGTATGTCCATAATTTATTATTTGAACTCTCGTTCACCACTAAGAATAATATAATGTTTTTTCAATTTCAACAGGAAAATATTGGTATAATAATAGAATGAAAATAATTGATCTTTCTAAAACTTTATACGACCATATGC
>CAYIMI010000181.1:0-1581 GCA_964364445.1 uncultured Gammaproteobacteria bacterium | reverse complement strand
CAAGGGAGTTAGAAAATCTAAAATATTATTATCAGGCCTACATAATCTTTTTAGAAGCGCTGAATATTGGCGTTGATTAGGAATAATAACTTTACGCAATTTACCTTCGCCTAATAGGTATTGTACCAAACAGTGAAAATCCCCATCACCTGTAACTATAACAGCTTGGTCAAAATTTAAATACTGAATCATAGTATGAAGAACTAATTCAGTATCAACATTGCCTTTAATTTTACCCCCGACAAGTTCTAAGGTTGGCTTGAATACACAATGATAGCCACATTCTTGTAAATATGTGTAAAGCATTTCATTACCGGGTACATAACCAATAAACAGAAAAGCTTTGGTTACATGGTATTTATCTTTCAGATAAACACGAAATCTCCTAAAATCCAACTTCCAACCCTGCGCTAAAACCGCCAAATTAACATTTTGGCTATCTATAAAAGCGTAATTATTGCGGCGGAAAAGCATGAGTTTATTCTAGCATTTTCACCTCAATTTACAACCACTATAACACCGCCCAACGAAAAATAATAAGAGTGCGAACAGCCAGCTATTCTACTATGAATAACTGGCCGTGGAAAATTAAAAATTGCCTTATTAATTATCTTATGATATTATAGGAATGACTCTTGGAGGGCTTTGGCCCTGTCACGGCTGTAGCCAAGCTGTAGCCAAGCGTCATTAAAAATACCGCTTTTATAGCGGTATTTTTAATTCTAATCTGATTCGGGGCGACCACTGTGCAAAATTCGTTTACTCGTCTCTTTGTCTATACCCCAAAAAGGTATAACACTCCAAAAATGCTTTTGTCCACCTTGTACTTCTTTTACAATAACTTTAACGCGCACATTTCAAAGTACCGCTAAAAATTCATAATAAATAACCTCTTTTAATACACGCTCCCAACGACTACTAGTTTTTTGTTCCTCAAATCTTTTAGTTTGCCATATACCCTGAACGGTATGGGATTTTTTAAGTACTTCTGGTGCTAAATGTAACAATTTTAAACGCACGTATTGATCTGCGACAATTCGTGCTTGTTGATCACTCTTAAACGTAAGGTGTCGCCAACCCTTGGCATTAAAAACTATATCACAACCAAAATACGGACATCGTACGGTATCAATAGATTTATAAAAAACTTCAGCTCCGTCTTTAATAACCTGGAAATCAATTTCATTTTTGACATTATAAATACTCATAAAAAAACTTCCGACTGATTCTATAACAAATTATATTTTTAGTATGTTACATTTTTTCAAAAATTACAAGGTTGTATAGTCATAATTTAATCATTTTCCTAAATAAAATTTTCTCTTATTCTTCGGTAAACGTTCAATTGCATAGCGGAGCATGGTGCGGGGCATTTGTGAACTATTTTTATCTAAAAATTTTAAGAGTATGCCTACATCACGCTTACCAACTTCGCGGAGCATCCAACCGCAGGCCTTATGGATTAAATCGTGTTTATCTCGTAATAAAATTTCAGTAAAACGCAAAGTGTGGTCAAATTTATTTTGTTTGATAAAAGTATAAAATTGAGAGTAGGCGAAATTATTATGTTTACTGCTGACG
>CAYIMI010000180.1:0-1596 GCA_964364445.1 uncultured Gammaproteobacteria bacterium | reverse complement strand
GTTTTAATACTTGCTAAAGGTTACGCTACTTATTTACTACAAAGAAGAATTTATGATTGTGTAATAGGTTTTGACTCAAGAGAGTCGAGCCCTGCATTTCGAGACGTATTTGTCAAAGGATTGACGGAATCGGGGATTACCGTTTATGACATCGGGATTACCCTTTCGCAGATCTGCTATTTTGCTCAGTATTTTTTCCGTACTCGCGGAATGGTTATGATTACCGCTTCCCATAATCCAAAAGAATATAACGGATTTAAATTTGGGACAGGTTATTCCGAAACAATGGTGACAGAAGAGATAATTGAATATAGAGAATTAGTTAAGTCAGGTAAATTTATTTCTCTTGAAAAAAAAGGTGAGCATATTCAGCAAGATATTTTTCCGGACTACCAAAAGGATTTGCTTAGAAGAATTGGCAAAATTAAAAAATTTAAAGTCGTCGTTGATTCTTGTGCTGCTACAACAGGTTTGTTTCTACCAAAAATATTACGTTCCGTTGGCTGTGAAGTGATTGAGCAAAACACGACACCAGATCCAACCTTTCCAGTCGGTGTTGCCGATCCAACTGAAAAAGAAGTTCAAGAAAGATTGGCTAGGCGAGTAGTTGCAGAGAAAGCGGAACTTGGATTTTCATACGATACAGATGGCGATCGAATTGGGGTGGTTGATCAAGATGGTGGACTGATTTGGAATGATACTTTAGTTTCTCTATTTTCAAAAGACATTTTAGATTTTGCTCCAGGAAGCGAAATTGTCTATAACGTTCTTTGCTCAAAACAGGTTGACGAGGTTATAAAACAAAGTAAAGGAATTCCTCTTATGTGGAAGACCGGACACTCTTTTATTAAAGCCAAAGTCCGCGAAGATGGGGCGATTTTTGGCGGTGAGTTATCAGGCCATTTTTTCTTTTGCGATAATTTTTATGGACATGATGATGGGGCGATTGCCTCACTCCGATTATTGGCCTATTTGACACGTGTTAATCTGTCGTTAAAAGATGCAATTTCAAAGTTACCTCATTATTTTTCTAGTCCAGAAATAAAAGTCGGTTGTGCTGATAATATTAAGTTTCAAGTCGTCACTGACAAAATCGGTGGGGAAATAAAAAAGCTTTATCCAACGGCAAAATATGTGGAAATTGATGGAGTCAGAATGGATACGGAAGAGGAAATGATGATCGTCCGCGCCTCACAAAACGGCCCATATTTAACAATAAAATTTGAAGGTAAAACACAGGAAAAATATGATCTATTAAAAGCTCAGGTAAATAAAATTCTTCATGGTTTAAGTGAGATAGATTTCAAATCAGGGGTGAATGTAGATTCTCTAGAGTGATTGTTGAATTTTAAAAATCTTAACGGGAAACAGATACTTCAAAATTAGGATTTTGTTCAGTAGCATTAATCTTCGTAGCATATCTTGCTTCATCTCGATATCTATTTACAATAGGTAGAGTTGAGGTGGTATCATAAAATAGGATTGTTCCTGATATGGAGTCGTTGAGGTATGAATTATCTTTACAAGACCTCCATCAATCATTATTTTTCTCTCATCAATAGATAGACCCATTATCCTATTTAATTCTCTCTCTAG
>CAYIMI010000179.1:0-1608 GCA_964364445.1 uncultured Gammaproteobacteria bacterium | reverse complement strand
ATAGATTGTTCACAGGAAGACTAATAACTTTAGCTTTAGCTCAAATATTTGGATTAAGACGTCATCGTCAATTCAGAAAGCTCGACACTGTTTTTTTCAACCGCCACACCCCAATGGGGCCCCTGGCGATAGTCTCAAAAAAAGTGTCTTCGCTTTCAAAAAATAAAGTTTGCCTTAATCTTTTCTTCGACGAAAGTAATTTAAAAGTGCCAAAATTCAAACAAACAGAGTTCGTCGGCCATGAAGTATTACAAATGAAGTCCCTGGTGGTGAAAGATAATATTCATGAGAAGTTTTTAGAAGCAAATAAGTGGGTATTTAGGCTGTTTCCTAATGCAGTTCCACCTGTCATCCCCGTGAAGACGGGGATCCAGACCAAATATATACCTTTAACTTTTAACTTTATAGAATTAATACTTAAAAAGTTTCAACTACGTTCAATTAACAAACACAAAACCTCTGAAATCATCACTCCTACTCAGCTCTGGTTCCATCCTGATGATTTTGAGAAAAAATTAAGAAGATTGAAATAACTGTTTATTTTGGTATTATTAACGGACGTATGGGAAATGCTAGAAGAAGTGCTACTATTTCATTATTAATTGGAATTGCTGTCGGATTGGTTGCGGTATTTAGATCAGTTGAGGCATCTTTTGACGCACACAATGAGAAGCTAATCGAAGGGGCTGAGATAACATATTTTGGTGGCGATGCAATGCAACAAAACCCGGTTACTAAATTATATAGTAGGTGTGACTTAGATGATAATCAATCAATTGAATTGGGTAAACAAAAAATAATTAACGATGATAGTTTTTTTCGAGCAAAACATTTTAAATATTATGGAACGTGTATTAAAGGTTACCCAATTTTTATAGGAGAGGCTAGTTTGGTATTTAATGGATTCAAAGTTAACAAGTGAGAAGCAAACTTTATAACTTTAAGAACTCATTACACTTCCTTCATATAGCAAGTACCAAGTCCGGCAGATTCAAGTTGATCTAAGATAGCTTCAGCTCTTTTTTGATCAATCTTAAGCTCTTCCACTAGTTGTTTTGAGGACATTTCGTCAAACTTATCCATCATTTCCAAGGCTTTGCTAAATAGGGGATCGCGCTCTGTCTTTGCAACACTGGCGTCAGATACCTGACCCACTCCCTCGATCGACTTTAATCGACTATCAATCTCGTCCAATTTTTTCAAAATTACTTTTACTGACTCGTCCATAGTTTTACATTATAGCATTTAATTTAATTTCCAGACAAAGAAATTTAAAAGTGAGGCAAAGGAAACCCAGAGAAGATAGGGAATCAAAAGATAAGCGGATATTTTATTTACTTTCCAGAAATTATTTATCATCATTATAATCATCACCCAGATGATAACTATAACAATAAGGGACGTAGACAGACTTTTTGCTCCAAAAAATATTGGAGTCCAGATAAAATTAAAAAAAAGATGAATAAAAAATAACCGAACGTTAGATTTGGCCTGTTTAGTTTTTTTGATCCAATTTAAGTAAAGGGCAATTCCCATCATTAAATAAAGAGTTAACCAAACTGGTCCAAAAAGCCAATTTGGTGGAGAAAAGTTCGGTTTGTTGAGATA
>CAYIMI010000178.1:843-1644 GCA_964364445.1 uncultured Gammaproteobacteria bacterium | reverse complement strand
TGTTTAGTATTAAATCAAATGATGTCCAAGTTGTAGCAGATACAATCGACCAGAATCTTCCAACGTAATTACTTTTGAAGAGGGATAACTTTATCAAAAACAGCTACACCAAATTAATAAAACTAATATCCTTAGTTTTTATTGAGGGGAAAATTAATTCATTTCGTAAAAATATTTTATTTACTTTCATAGGTATTGACTCTTTATGATTATTGATAAAATCGACGATTTGATTTGGGTTATATAATTTATTTTTATAACGAGCAACAGTAGTATGAATTATGTGATTTAATTTAGTTGTTTCTGGTGGGAAAGAAAGGAGATTTAAAAATTCATTTCTTAATTTCTCCATTTGATCACTTTCATCATAACCACACCAGATTATTCCTCACGCGGTTGCAACTAGTTTTGAAAAGGTTACTTCAAATGAATTGGAAATGTTATCGAGCCTATGAAATTTAGAAAGAAATTCTTGCGAGATTAATTTCCATGTTTCTTGTTTACCGTTTTTATAGTTTCCGCCCCAAAATATTACCTGATTAAAACTAATATGTTGATATTTCCTGGGGAGGAGTAATAAATTATTTGACTCAAGTACGGATAATTGATTTTGATATTCTACAAGTTGATCTCTCACTTTTTCTCCTAAATCTATTTGGAGAGTAACACCCCAAATTTCTTTTCCCCAAGTTTGGTCTATTTCTATTTTATTATGCAAAAACTTTTTTTTGTTTTGATTTTCAATATTCTGATAGATAGATACTAAACGCTGATTCATAAATAATTTTGATTTTAATTTTT
>CAYIMI010000178.1:0-833 GCA_964364445.1 uncultured Gammaproteobacteria bacterium | reverse complement strand
CCAATAAGTAAGCAACCAACTATTCCGTTTAATATTTGAATTAATAAAATTGGGATGACACCTTTAATCAAGGAGAATATTATTACAGATAACCCCATAAAAATAAAAGTGGCCAGACCTGTTGAAAAGCCAAAAATAAATAATTCCTTTTTGGAGTAATTGTATTCAACAGTTTTTGCAGCAAATAAACTCGTCCACATTACTATAGTTAAAGGACTAGAAATAGTAAGGAGAAAAACTGAAATAAAACTTGAAAATACATTTACAGAATTTATAACTGAAGTAGTAGAAATATTATTACTGATTATTCCTTTGATCATTACAAAACCAAATATTGTAAGAACGGCTGAACTAACGATTCCAAATACTCTTTTTATTTTTTGATTTTCAAGTAATTTTCCTATACCAATAATTGATAACGTAATATAAAAATAGTCAGCAAGCGTAACAGCTACTACACCAGCAAAACCATCCCAAATAGTTTTTTGTAATGTCAAATTTACAATATAGAAAAAAACCGGACCGATTGCCATCTGAAGAACTAAGCCTGTAGCCAATCCATTTTTAAAAATTTTATTCATCAATTTCATAAAATTTTATTAACTACTGTCCAATCATGCTTTACCATATTTTTCTTAATTCCCTTTTTATAGAGTGAAAAAACCTTATCTAACAGACCAACATCTAAACCTTTAGATGATTTTTTGGCATAACTTAAATCTTTTGTAATATTTTCAACTGAAAAAGTAAGAGGCGGTGAATTTTCAAAATAGGCTTTTTTTGCAATTTCGGTAATTATTCCGCCAGGCCTATCAGCTAAAGCTTCAGCGACT
>CAYIMI010000177.1:0-1675 GCA_964364445.1 uncultured Gammaproteobacteria bacterium | reverse complement strand
GTATTGTTAAATTACATTCAAATTATACAATAATTTTGCTATATATGTTAACTAAAAACGAATATGCTATACTGTAATATATATCTCTATGGCTAAGTCAAAAGAAAGAATAAAAGCAAGAAAACTTAGAAAAAAAGGTGAGAGTATTAAAAATATAGCCCACCTTGTTAATGTTTCAGTTAGCACTGCAAGTTTATGGTGTAGAGATGTTGAACTCACAAGTAGTCAAATTGAAAATCTACGGAAAAAACAAACGGATCCTTTTTATGGAAAAAGATTAGACTACTATTTAAAGAAGAAAAATGAATTTAGTTTAAAGCTATTAAATCTTAAAAATGAAGGAATAAAATCGATAGGGAAATTAACAAAAAAAGAAATCTTTTTAATTGGAATAGCTCTATATTGGGGTGAAGGATTTAAAAAAGATAGCTTAGTTGGTTTGGCAACCTTAGATATAAAAATCGCCAAGTTTTTTATTTTTTGGCTGAATGAATCATTCAGAATTACTACTAAAGATTTATTATTAAGAGTAACAGCTAACATTTCCTATAAAAATAAAATTAACGAATTGGAAAAGTATTGGTCAAGAGAACTAAAAATACCAGTAAGTCAATTTTCAAAGCCATTTTTTCAAAATACTCTGTGGAAAAAAGAATACGAAAACAAAGACAATTACCACGGAGTTTTGAGAATAAGAGTGCGACGAAGCATTGATTTATTAAGAAAAATATTTGGTTATATTGAAGGGATAAGTCTCAATGTTAATGATTAAGATAGTCCAGACTCGTGGAGAATGTTAGAACTTTTTACGAACAAACTTTATAACTGCAGAGTTTAATCTGAAATTACCGTCTACCCCCACCACTTGTTCCACTATATATTCGGATGAATACGAAGTTTAACTAATTAGAAAGTATTTGGTAAAATATCCATCATGGCAGAGGCAATAAAAAGGGCATTTGTTTTTCCTGGTCAAGGAAGTCAGATTGTTGGTATGGCCAGACCTCTCATAGAAAGTAGTATTCCTGAAGTTGCTCAAGCTGCTAAAGAAACATTTGGTCAAGCAAAAGAAATTTTAGGTAGAGACATTCTTGTTTTGAGCACTAATGGGCCAGCAGAAGAATTAAATCAAACGATCAATACTCAACCTGCTATCTACACTACAAGTATTGCCGCTTGGAGAGGTTTGGCGCGACTTAATATTAATCCATTCATAGTTGCCGGCCATAGTCTCGGAGAAATTTCTGCTTTGGTTGCTGCTGGATCAATTTCTTTTGAGGACGGACTTAAAATTGTAAAACAAAGGGGCGAGGCAATGGAAGAAGCCGGACAGATTAATCCTGGAAGCATGATGGCGGTTATCGGATTACCATTTGGAAAAGTTGAACAAATCAGTCGCGAAACAGGAGTAGCACTTGCAAATATTAATTCCCATAACCAAATCGTCATTAGTGGAACAAATGATTCTATCGAACAAGCTGGAGAATTAGTAAGAAAATTTGGTGGGAGACCAAAAAAACTGGATGTTAGCATTGCTTCTCATTCTCCACTAATGGAACCAGCAAAAAAGAAGATGTCCAAAGCTTTAAAGGGAATAAAAGTATATGATCCACTTATTCCTTTTATACAAAACACTACTGGAAATTTTGCTTGGACCGAAAAAGAAATTAAACAA
>CAYIMI010000176.1:0-1700 GCA_964364445.1 uncultured Gammaproteobacteria bacterium | reverse complement strand
ATCACTTCACCGTGACGCTTTTGGCGAGGTTTCGGGGTTTGTCAGGATCCGCTCCTGACTTACGCAAAAACTTCATAAATTGACTTTTGGTATATGGTTTATCCCCTTACAACAAGATTTGGTCTTTTTAATTGGGACACTGAATTGGTCTTTTAATTAATTTGAGCCTGATAAAATATTAGTATTTATGTTTGTCAGAAAAATAAAATCAAGAAAATCAACCTGCTTTCAAATAGGTGAAAAAAGATACGGTAGGTTTAAATTAATTAAACATGTTGGTTGCGCCTCAACCAATGAAGAAATTGAAATTCTTCAAGTAAAATCCAAACAAAAACTTGAAGATTTGATCTTTAAAAATCAAATTTCTCTTTTCCCTGAAATTAAAAAATCTTTTAAAGCAAAATTATTAAACTGGCACATTACCGGATATCACTTAGTATTTGGGTTCGTTTACAATGTGATTGGGTTTCCAGACAATATTCTTCGGGATTTAGTTGTAGCCAGGATTGTTTATCCAAGAAGTAAAGATGCAACAGCCCGCTATTTACAGAACTATTTAGGCATCTATCTGCACAGAGATAAAATCTATCGGTTTTTAGATACACTTGATAAAAACAAATTAACAAAGATCGCCTATGATTTTGTCTCACATAAAAACAAGGGTGTATCTCTGATCTTTTATGACGTCACTACCTTACATTTTGAAACAGAAAAAGAAGATGAGTTTAGAAAAAAAGGTTTTTCTAAAGACCATCGTGGAGATATGCCACAAGTTTTAATAGGGTTGTTTGTTGATTATGAAGGTTATCCATTTGACTTCGATTACTTTACTGGCAATACTTTTGAAGGCCACACATTCAAAACATCAGTTGAAAAACTGATAAAAAAGTATCAATTTGAGAGTCTTACGGTCGTCGCTGACGCCGGTATGTTATCCGAAGACAATCTTTCATATTTAGATGACAAAAAGATAAACTACATCGTTGGAGCCAGACTTAAAAATACAAAGGATGAAATGGTAAAGCAAATCATTAATCATAATTACAAACTTGAATCAATAAATGAAATTGAATTGGACGATCAGAGGTTGATCGTTGAATACTCAGAAGTTAGGGCTAAGAAAGATGCAAAAAATCGAGAAAAGATAATTGATAAATTAAAAAGTAAATTAGAAACAGGGAAACCAGTAATCCATAAAAACAAATTTCTTATGGTCAAAAATCAGGAAAAAATTACTCAAATAGACGAAAAGAAGATAGAGGCGGATAAACAGTTTGATGGGTTGAAAGGATATATTACCAACAGTAATAACCAAAGCAACTTCAAAGAAATTATTGATCAATATCATAATCTTTGGAAAGTTGAGAAAGCCTTTAGAATGTCAAAAAGTGACCTTAAAGAAAGACCTGTCTTTCACCAAGAAATCAAAAGAATAAAATCTCATTTAATTTTATGTTTCGTTAGTTTGCTTGTAATGAAAGAGGCGGAAAAAATTTTAGAACAAAAAAATTACACAATAGAAAAGACTATCGAAATTATTGGTAAAGTTGGCGAAGGAGAAATTCGCGTGGGGAATATAAAAATGCCGTTGGAATCAGAACTTAATCAAGACGCAAAAGATATTCTGAAGTTATTTTCAGGACACTGAAATGCGTAAGTCAGGAAAAATTAACACTATCCGGAAATAGTAGATGAAAATT
>CAYIMI010000175.1:0-1718 GCA_964364445.1 uncultured Gammaproteobacteria bacterium | reverse complement strand
AGTTTATTTTTATTATTGATCAACGTTTTATTTTCCCGACTTCCAGTGATCTCTTTTTATTGGCTTATAAAAATAATCGAGCTTTTGGTAGTTTTTTCTTTAGCCAAAAAGATTTTAATAATTTTGAAAGAAAAATCTATTTTAGTTGCCTTTCTGGCATTTGGTTTATTTGAATTGATCTTGTCAATTGCTCAACTTATTAACAAGCATTCAATTCAAGGAATTTTTTATCTTTTTGGTGAGAGATTATTATCTCTTTCCACTCCAGGGGTGGCTAAAGCATCAATTTACGGAATAGAATTTTTAAGAGCGTATGGGACTTTTTCTCATCCAAATTCTTTAGGAGGTTTTTTCCTACTCCTATATTTTTTTGTTTTAATTTATAAAAAATTTAATCGTTATTTAGTTTTAAAATATTTATTTTTGTTTATCTCCAGCGTTTTAGTTTTCATCTCATTTTCAAAAATAGTCATAATTACTTACCTCATACTTAATACTTACTACTTGATACTTAATACTAAATTAAATTGTAAATTATGCAAAATTGCTAGAATAATAACTATATTTATTATTTCCTTGATCTTTCTCTCTGCGACCACTGATCCGTTGACCGTAAATAAAAGAATAGAACTTATACAAAATTCGATATCTATTATCCTCCGCTATCCAATCCAAGGCGTTGGGTTGGGAAGTTATTTGATCGAGCAGGCAAAATTTTCTTCAAAATATTATTTATTTTTTAATCAACCGGTTCACAATATTTTTCTACTTTTTATAAGTGAAATGGGTTTGCTGATAGGGGGATTCTTGTTGTATCAAATGCTAGGCAGATTAGCACAGGTGCAATTACCAAAAAAATGGTGGCTACTAATATTGGTGATTATTTTTACAGGTTTCTTTGACCACTATTGGTTAACTTTACAACAAAATTTTTTATTAATGGGGCTAGTTATGGGAGTGATTCTATCTCGCGATGTATCTGTTGATTAATATCAGACAATTGAGTTAAAGACTGATTTAGTCCTTGTGGAAGAATTTTTATTAATTCTTCGATTAACTCTTTATGTTTGGCATTGCTTAGTTTTAAGGTTTCAACAAAACTAGAGGGAGCTTGAGCCCCCTGTTTTTTAGCTGATCTTAATAGTTCTGGTATCTTAATAAAATATTTTTCTCCTTTAACAAAAGTATCAATTGCCAACTGGCTTTTTCCTTTTGAGGCAAGCACTAAAGACATCGAGGCTCTCTTATCAGAATACAAAAGATAAAGCTCAGCTTTTTTTAAATTATCTCTTGTCAAAAAATCTGTAATTCTATCTCTAGCAATCTTGGTTATGTAAAGAGGACTATCTGGAAGAAGTCCTGGATATGGCAAGTTGTAGATAACTTTTTCTTGAGGAGCCTTTACTAATGTTTCTGAAGCTCCTAGGACAAAGTATGTAACAAAGGGAACAAAGACAATAAAAGAAATTAGCAAGATATAACGCCCAAAATTCTTCATAATTATTTATAAATTATACCAGAACTTGGGCGTTAAAAACAATACCATTACTTCACCATTCTTTTCAAACTTTTTCCAGCTGTAAAACCAGGTGTTTTTGTGGCTGGGATTTGGATCTCGGCTCCAGTTTGAGGATTTCTTCCTTTTCTGGCGGCTCGACGTCTAACCATAAAAGTACCAAATCCTGTCACAACTATTTTTTCACCTCTTTTCATTGCAT
>CAYIMI010000174.1:0-1736 GCA_964364445.1 uncultured Gammaproteobacteria bacterium | reverse complement strand
TCTATAGATACAGGATCATAGGAAATCACTGTATCAAAAGCGGTGACATTTTCACTATTTGAGTCAACAACCAAACCTAAGTTTAACTGATTGCTTATACTATTGACAATAGTACTACTTTTTAAATTAATCAGCCCTTTCGTCACGGTCGCAGTAGGGACGACGATAGAAGTTGAAACAGCTTGTTCTTTATTATTTATTTTTTTGTTATTAATGACTAAAAAAATTCCCGAGCCAACAAAGACGGCAAAAAATATAATCAGTATGTAAACAAATATATTATTTTTTGCTTCCATATTACAGTTCATCCGTGCGGATTCCTAAGGCCGCAATTATTAAAGAAAAGTCCTGGGTATCAACCTTTCCGTCTAGATTTAAGTCTGAACTGTTGACACAAACCGAGTCAGACTTGCTCAAACAATTTTTTACCAAGCTAAAATCAACCGAATCAACTATCCCAGTTTGATCAAGATCACCGACTAATAACAATATACCTGAAAAATCAAGATTATTATCCCCTGCTACCAAAGTAATGTTGCCAGTTGGACATCTATAAGTGCCAGGACTTGTCTCAGTCGGGACACTGTCACAAATCTTTTTCTGAATATGGCGGCGTCCTTTGATATAAAGAGTGAATTTCTTACCTAGAGCACTCTGCGGCAAATAAATACCTACCGTCCCGCTCCATACTCCGTTGTCATCACTTTTCACAAGGAAGTTACCTTCTGTAGTGGAAGTAAAACCTTCATTTGTTCCAATAATCTTTCCTTCAATTTTTCCTTTAATAAAATTTAATTCTTCTGTGGGAGGCTTTTTATTTATCCCTTGAAATTTGAGTTTTAAATTTAATTTGACGTTGCCTGTTGCTCCTCCCGTTGGCGTTGGAGACGGAGTTAATCCACCAGTGGGCGTTGGGGTTGGAGTATTGGTAACTCCCGCTGAATTGACACTTAGATTTCCCGGAACACTCGTCCATCCGGCAAATAAAATTTTATCGGAACCAATTGCAAAAAAATCTGAACTGCTTGTTGAAATGGAACTTCCCGCAGTAGATAAAGCCGTAAAAGTAAGAGAAGCAATCTCAGCGCCATTAACTGCTGTTACTGCACTGCCAATCGCAGTTGTACTTTCACCGATTATCTCAATAACACCATTTCCGTTAATTGCCACCGCTTGAGCGTCAGTATTACCAAGGCCGGCGCTGACTACTCCAAGTTTATAGACTATCGACTTAAATTTTACTTTTGTCTTATCAAAACCCACTTTGACTACATATCCGCGAAGCACGGTATTAATGGAGGGCTTGGCCATCAAGGAAACGGTAAAATCTGTATTTACGGCAACTGTCTTGGTCGCCGGATTAAATGAAAATGTTATTGTCTCCCCAGCCGCTTTTGATTTTGGGGCCGGACCAAAAAAAATATAATTTAATCCCCACAAAACAACTCCGACTGTGATCAAAAATATTGTTGCAATTTTTAAAACTTCTTTTTTCATATTTTTTTCTCTGTCATCCCCGCGTAGGCGGGGATCCAGTCTATAATTACCTTCCCAGTAATGAGTTAACTACTATTGCTCGATCGTTATCATCGACTGTCCCGCTTTTATTAAAATCAACATTGACTGTTGGAGGTAATACAGCCCCAGCTTTTTTAGCAACATAATAAAAATAGTCTTTTAAATTTACAGCTCCGTCACAATCGGCATCACCTTGAATTTTTTTTGGACAAGCAGGA
>CAYIMI010000173.1:0-1740 GCA_964364445.1 uncultured Gammaproteobacteria bacterium | reverse complement strand
AATTACGAGAATTTGGTGGCGCTGAGCGCGTCCTTGTTTAGTTAAAAAAGATCTTTCCCCAGGCCGATATTTATACAACCACGTTTGATTTAAATTCTCTTGGGATTCATAAAAAATTAATTAAAGATTGGAAAGTCCAGGTTTCCTGGTTTGGGAAGATTCCTTTTTTAAATAAATTCTATTCCCCTTTTCGATTTCTGACTCCATTAATCTGGGAAAGCTTCGATTTCTCAAGCTATCACTTGGTGATCTCTTCATCAGGGAGCTGGATGTCCAAAGGAATTAAAACTAATAAACCAACCATTCATATTTCCTATATTCATCACCCACCTCGCTATCTTTATGGATATGAAACAGCCGTTGAGTGGCAGAAATATTTTTTTATTAAAATTTATGGATACATTATTAATCATTTTTTACGGATCTGGGATTTTACTTCTTCACAACGAGCTGATTATTTAATCGCTAACAGTGAAGAGACCAAAAAGAGAATTGAAAAATTTTACCGTCGTGATTCAACGGTAATCTATCCTCCAGTCGATATACCAAAAAAAATTGGAAATTGGAAATTGGAAATTGGAAATTATTTCTTAACTGTCTCCCGTCTCGCCCGTGCCAAACATATCGATATTTTGATAAAAGCCGCAAATGTTTCAAAATTTAAATTAAAGATCGTAGGGAGCGGTCGCGATGAAGAAAGATTAAAAAAAATTGCCGGACCAACAATTGAGTTTTTAGGAAATCTATCTGATGAAAAACTTAAACAAACTTATACAAACGCTAAAGCATTTTTATTTGCCTCCAAAGATGAAGAGTTTGGTATTGCACCGGTTGAGGCAATGGGATATGGGCTTCCAGTTATTGCTTTCAGATCAGGAGGATTACCAGAGTATGTTATTGATGGAAAAAACGGTTATCTATTTAATGAGTTAAAAGAAAGTTCATTAATTAATAAAGTTAATGAGTTAACAAATTTAACGAATCAAAAATATTTAGAGATGAAAAAAGAAGTGAGAAAAACAGCGGAGAAATTTAGTGAGGAAAATTTTAAGAAGAATATTTTAAATTTTGTTAAATCAAAAACTCATGCCGGAACTACCTGAAGTTGAGACAATAAAACGCAAACTTTCTCCCAACCTTATTGGAAAAATAATTTCTGACGTTGAAATTCTCTCCCCAAAAAACTTTGTTGGAAATAAAAAAGATGTAATTGGGAAAAAAATACTTTCAGTTGATCGATATGGAAAAGTATTAGTAATAAAATTATCTAATAATAAGTATTTGAATGCTCACTTTAAGCTTTCCGGTCAAATCCTATTTTCAAAAAATGTTAATAATGCCACATATAAAAATAACATTCCCTTTACTGGAGGAAATAAAATGCCGGCAAACACAACGAGGGTTATTATGAAATTTAATGATCGGTCGGGAATATTTTTTAACGATTTACGTAAATTTGGCTGGATGAAAATCAGTGAGCAACCATTAAAACCGAAAGGGATTGATGTTCTATCAAAAGAATTTACTCCAAAACTAATTTTTTCAATCACCCAAAAAACTCGAAGGCCGATTAAGGTTTTACTTATGGATCAAGATTTAATAACAGGAATTGGTAATATCTACGCCAACGACTCTCTTTTTCTTGCCAAAATTCATCCGCAAAGATTATCCAATTCTCTAACAAAAAAAGAGATTGATTTGCTTTATAAAACTATTAAGAAAACTATCAGCGAAGGAATT
>CAYIMI010000172.1:0-1746 GCA_964364445.1 uncultured Gammaproteobacteria bacterium | reverse complement strand
CGCTCCGCCTAAATAAAGCGGACAAAAGTAGAATAGTTAATTATTAGATGATTACTTAAATCAGATAACATAATGAGAGAATTAATTAGGCGGAAGTTAGCTTAAGCGAAGTTGTATTGCTGGGCATAGTATGTTTATAGTAACGCGCCTAAAGGTATTTCGCAAGTCAGTTGAATACACAATTTGTTCACAGGATTTGTCAACAGGTTGATATAAGTATAGGATTAAATTATGCTTAAAATATACATTATCTTTAAATAAATAACTTATGATTTTAGAGAATAAGGTAATTGTAATAACTGGCGGAAGTCAAGGGTTTGGCAAGGCACTAGCCCAAGCGTTTAAACGTGAAAAAGCTGAGGTTGTTATTTCAAGTCACGATAAGGAAAATTTAGAATCAACCGCTAAGGAATTATTGGTTGATTATTTTGTTGCAGATGTAACTTCGCATGAAGATGTTAAAAAACTTGGTGAATATGTTATTACTAAGTATGACAAAATAGATTTTTGGATTAACAACGCTGGAATCCAAATCGCTCCCAGTTTAGTAGAAGATGTTGATATAAAAAAATTGCATTATCTTTTTGAGGTAAATTTTTTTGGTTATTTTTATGGTTGTCAAATTGCGCTTTTACAAATGAAAAAACAAAATAGCGGCGCAATAATAAATGTTAATTCTACGGCTGGACTTGACGGTAAATCAGAAATATCTGGGTATACTTCGTCAAAGTTTGCAATTAAAGGATTAACTGAATCAATCCGTAAAGAAGTAAAAGATTTTAAGATAGATGTGTATGGAATATTTCCTGGTGGAATGCAAACTGATATTTATAAAGAAAAATATCCCGATGACTTAAAAGATTATATGACAGTAGATACAGTGGTAGAAAAAGTTATAACTAATTTAAAATCTGATAGTCCAGAAGTTGATTTAATAATTAAAAGGCCTGCGAAATAAATTTGTAAAAACATTATGACTGACTTTGTAATTTTTGATGTAGAGACCACTGGTTTAAAACCAGAAGATGGTCATGCTATTGTGGAGCTCGCGGCTCAGCGGGTACGCGGTAGGGAGGTAATAGAAAGTTTTGATACAATTGTGAATCCGGGGCGCTCGGTGGAGGCGGGTGCGGCGGCGGTGCATGGCATCTCCAACGAAATAATAAAAAAAGAAGGTAAATCACTAATTGAAGTAATACCGTCGTTTGTTTTATTTAGTGAGGGTGCGACTTTAGTAGCCCATAATATTAAATTTGATTTAGGTTTTATTAATAAACATTTGCGTGATTTAGGTTTACCACTTTTGAACAATCCTTTGCTTGATACGTTGGAGTTGGCGCGGCAAAAAGTTAATATCGCGAGCTACGCGCTGGGGTATTTAGCCAAACATTTCAACATTCCACAATCCACGGCGCATCGGGCGCTGGCGGGCGTTGAAACCGCGCGGGAATTGCTATTTAAGTTGTTGGACTTGAAATAATTAGGAAAATAGTTTAAAATCATTTATTGTTAGGTAGTATCTTATTTATTACTTAATTATTGGTTGTTTTGGGAACGTAGCTTCCGCCTTCGTTGTAACTACGGCGGACAGGAAGTAGGTCTAAATTTTAAAACAAATATCTAGGTTATATTTACATAAGTGCTTGTTCTGGGAACGTAGCTCAGTCGGTAGAGCAGCGGCCTTTTAAGCCGTTTGTCGTGGGTTCGATCCCCACCGTTCCCACCATGTTATTGACAGAGATGTTG
>CAYIMI010000171.1:0-1746 GCA_964364445.1 uncultured Gammaproteobacteria bacterium | reverse complement strand
AACCAAAGATCTTTTATCAACATCAAAATGATCTGGGGTGACTCTTCCTTGGACTATATATTCACCTAATCCAAAAATTGCTTCAATGACTATTTTATTTTTATCATTGGTAACCGGATCAATTGAAAAAGCAACTCCGGATTTATCTGACTCAATCATTCGTTGAACTACTACTGCCAAACCAACTTTGCTGTGATCAAATTTTTGTTCGTGACGATAATAAATTGCCCGCTGGGTAAAAAGAGACGCGTAACATTCTTTAACTTTTTTAAGTAAATAAGCTTCGCCTTTGACGTTAAGATAGGTATCTTGTTGACCAGCAAATGAGGCGGTAGGAAGATCTTCCGCAGTGGCCGAAGAACGCACGGCAACGAGAGGTGCTTGGTATAAAGATTTAATCTTTGAAATACTTGATTTCAAAATGGATCCATTATTTTTAAAATATTTATTTTCTTTAATTTCTAAATTATCATAAAAATTAACGATTTCCTTCACAAGGTTTTTTGGTAATTCTGATGCAATTATAATTTCACCAATATGTTTTGAAGCTTGCTCTAGTTCGTGAGAATTTTCATAATTAAGTTTTGAAAGGAGGGACATGATCTTATTCTGTATCCCGGCTTTTTCAACAAAGTCAAAATAAGCTTGTGCTGTAATTATAAATCCGTAAGGAATTGGGAGAGAAGCGTTGACCATCTCGCCTAAATTTGCACCTTTGCCGCCGACTAAACCAACATCGTTTTTTCCGACTTCTTCAAACCAGACGATTGGCTTTTTTTTCAGCATACTAAAATAGTAAGCAAGATTTTGTTTTAAGTCAAGCGGGTTTGAGAAAGGGGAGGGGAAATGGTAAAATGGAATATGGTAACCAGAATAGGAAATTTGAGTCGACCAGTTGAGACAGGTGCGGGAATGGTAGGTGGTGTTGTTCCCAATGCTAATTTGAATAATGATATACCTTTTCATTTACTTGTTAATAACGGAAGTGATAAAAATAACAAATTGGGTACACCAGATGGTATGAAACTAGGTATTCTTATAGGTGCTCCGGTATTAATTGCAGGAGTAATAGGAGCAGTTTATTTTATTGGAAATTTTGTACCTTAGGCTTTAAACTTTTTTGTTGTGTCTAGCAACAGTTTGATTTAGTCTTTCTTATTACTTCTTTGTCATCCCTGTGAAGACGGGGATCCAGACTATAATTACATTTTTTAAAGAAGAATATTTAGCTTGGATTCCCGCCTCCGCGGGAATGACATTTCATATTTTTTTCAAGATATCCAATATTTCTTCAAATACCCGTTGACAATTTTTTTTAGTTTGATATCATTTACTTTACCAATGATAAGACAACTTTCGTAAAGGCATTTTGGATGCACAACTTGCACTCCTATCAGCCTCCAAAAAAATATTAAATCTCAAAAATCAAATATCAAAAATCTTTTTGATGGATTTTTGTCGTTGGGAAAGTAATTGGGCTTTTTAGAGATTGGGCCTATAGCTCAATTGGCTAGAGCGTCGGATTTGCATTCCGAAGGTTTGGGGTTCGAGTCCCCATAGGTCCACCGCACTTTAACAATTCGAATTGTAAGAAAGTAGGCAACATTAAGAGTGAGCCGTATTAGTCCTTTTGACAAGGATTATATGAGCTCGACAAATATTTACTGATAAGAAAGATGGGAGAGATTAACGCCAATGGTGGATGCCTTGGCAGTTTGAGCCGAAGAAAGACGCGTGTTTAAGCGC
>CAYIMI010000170.1:0-1751 GCA_964364445.1 uncultured Gammaproteobacteria bacterium | reverse complement strand
CTTTTTGAAATAAGAGCCGACAATACCAGTTCCCGCAAATAAATCACAAAAAACACGGCAGTTTTTATCAGCCACTTTATTTATGGATTCTTCCAAGAATTCTAATAATGATAACTTACTGCCGATGTAGTTCATAATTTTAATTGTGCAATAAAATCACAAAGCAAGGCACTTTATAACTTTTTTCACCTTGTACTTTATGTTTAAAACTGAAATTTATTTCTATCGGTTTATTTAAGTCTGTTTGTTTAATAATTTCCTGTATCTTTTGAATAGAAATATCTTCATCGAGATAAACGACTAATAATCTAGGATCAGCCCCAAATCTTCCCTCGTCTTGATATTTATAAAGATATTCAGCTACTAAGGCAGGATTATTTATTGCTTCTTGCCTCCAATTATCTTTGAATCTTGTTTTGAATTGATTTGTCGGACTCTTTGCCACTTTTTGATCAAATGAAATACCGTCAATAAAGAAATCAACGCCCCTTCTATGATTTAGTGTCGGGAGTATGTTCTCATTTTTTTCAAAAATAAGTGTTTCAATAAAATCATTTCTAACGGTATTGATTTCTTTAATTCTTCTGTATTTAACGGCGGCGATTTTTACTTTGTCATCCTTAACAATACCAGTACTGTTTTCGGAATTAATTCTTTGAACGAATCCATCAAAATCACCTTGCGAAAAAGGCCACGCAAGGTCGCCTAATTTTAATGTTTGCCACTCTTTGATAAGCACATCCATTGCATTATCAGCTTCTTTTCCGCTTTTATATTTTTCGGTATCTTTAAAAATATCTCTAATTATTTTCTTACTTTCTTCATAGTCCCAACTATCAACAATAGTTTTCCAGAGATCTTTTGTTTCTAGATCTAAAAATTTCTTTCCCTGATTCAGTCCGCGACTAATAGTTTTAAATTTCAAAGACGGTATTGGCTTAATTTCATTTAGGCGCAACAAATAGACGGTCGCTTTTTCTTGGCTACCAATAATTTTTCGTGCCAAATCGTCAGAAAGTTTTGATTTTATATATTCCATAATTAGTTTTTGAAAATTAAAATATACTCATGTTTAAAAATATAATAATCGCTAGATAATGCTCTATATTTCCAAATCGATTCTTTATGTTGTTTGGCACGATTACCCTCCATATTCTTAATTATAATACTTTTTAGCGTAAGCCCTAATTTTTGTGCTTCATTTAAACAGTAAAATCCCAATGGAACCCATTTGCCCTGTGTATATTTATCGCCTATCACTATTGCCAAATATCTATTTTTCTCTAATACAGCAAGTGTATTTCTAATAACAAGAGCAAATTTATTAAGAAAATCTTTCAAAGATTTTGCATTTGATAAATCTTTCTCATTATTGCTAAATTTTATTATATCTGCATATGGAGGATGTAAAATTGCTAATTGTAGATTGTCTCTTTTTTTTGCTTTCAAAATTTTAGATACGTCAGAAAAAATATTTTTATCCATACTATCGCCAACAATAAGTTCTGAAAAATAATCTTTATTATCCACTTTATTTTTGACATGCTTTACAAGTTCCGGCTGAATATCAATTCCGATAAAATGTCTGCCCAAACTTTCCGCCTCGTATGCAGTTGTTCCACTGCCCACAAATGGATCAAAGACAACATCGTCTTTTTTTGTATAGCGCAAAATTAACTGTCGTGGAATTTGTGGGACAAAATTGCCGTGATAAAAACCGTCATGTTTCCCAGATTTGTCTCGTTCAGAAA
>CAYIMI010000169.1:0-1757 GCA_964364445.1 uncultured Gammaproteobacteria bacterium | reverse complement strand
TACGCTTACGGCGATCTCATCCCAAAAGAATTACTCACTCTTCCCCGTAACGGTTTTTGGAATATTCATCCATCTTTACTTCCAAAATATCGTGGAACTTCTCCCATCGCCACCCCACTCATCAATGGAGACAAAATAACTGGAGTAACCATAATAAAAATGGATGAAGAGATAGACCATGGCCCCATTATTGCTCAAGAAAATTTAACAATCGATCGAGATGATAAAAGGCCGGATTTGGAAAAAAAACTAACTGATATGGCATTTGAAATGTTTAAGAAGACTGTCTTTAATAAAGATAATCTTCAACTAAAACCCCAAAATAACAAAGAAGCAACTTATACAAAAAAACTTTCAAAAAATGACGGATTTATAGAATTCAAAAAAATAAAAGATTTATTACTACACCCTACGAACTACAAACTACAAACTTTTTATAACTTGTTCCGAGGTCTCTATCCCTGGCCAGGGATATGGACAATTTTACCCAACGGAAAACGCCTAAAAATTACTGGATTAAATGTTGTAAGGAACAAAAATCTTTGTTCCCTACAAATTAAACGGGTACAATTGGAAGGTAAAAACGAGGTTGATTTTAAGACATTTAATGACGCCTACAAAATATTCTAAATTAAATCTTTACTAATCATTTTTCTGATCTTCTCAAACAACTTCTCCATCACCCATAAATTATGAAAAGTCGCTAGAGTATACCCAAGTATCTCCCGCTGTTTAAATAGATGATGTAAATATGACTTGGTGAAGTTCTGACAAACATAACAGCTACAATCTTCATCAACCTTTTCAAAATTATTTTTATAGATTGATTTTGTGATGTCTAAATCGTAGTTAAAAGGAGATGACAATATTTTTTTCGGTTTGTTGTTTTCCGATAAAAAATTTTGGCGTCGAACTTTTCCCAATTGATAAATCATTCCCATTCGTGCTAATCTCGTCGGCTCCACACAATCAAAAGTATCCACCCCATATTTTACGAGATCAATAATATCATCTATCTGCCCAACCCCGAGCAGATGAACCGGGCGATCTTTTGGTAAATATTCCGAAACCCATTTAACCTGTTCCCTCATTTCCGCTTTCGTCTCCCCGACTGACACTCCACCGATCGCCACCCCTGGGGTAGATTGGGAAACTACAAATTCCGCCGATTTTTTCCTTAGATCTTCGAAAGTTCCACCTTGAATAACGCCATATAAATATTGGTGGCTAGTTGCTAGTGACTGGTGACTAGTTAAAGACGAGGGGAAGAAATTTTTTCGAGCTTTTATACATCTAATAAGCCAATCGTGCGTTCTTTCCATCGCTTTTTCCGCATATTCATGAGTCGCCGGATAATAAGTACACTCATCAAACGCCATATTAATATCTGCCCCAATCTGACGCTGAAATTCCATTGATTTTTCCGGAGTAAATTCAATCAGTTGCCCGTCATAGATTGATCTAAATTTAACTCCATCCTCTGAAATTTTGACCAATATCGGCTGTTCTTCGCCTCGAACGTCGGCTTTTCGATTTTTATTGGCAAGGGAAAATACCTGAAATCCACCAGAGTCGCTCATTAATGGTATATTCAGTCGTGAATATTTATGAATCCCTCCGGCTTTTTCAATAATATCTGCCCCAGGATGAGTAACTAAATGATATGTGTTGACAAAAGCAACTTGGGTTCCTATATCCTTAATCAACTGAGGAGTTAATGCTTTGATTGTTCCTTTTGTACCACAAGGCACAAATGC
>CAYIMI010000168.1:0-1787 GCA_964364445.1 uncultured Gammaproteobacteria bacterium | reverse complement strand
AAATTCTAATACTTATTCTTAATCTATCAGTGCTTATTTTAAAAACTTCTTTTAACCCGAGCACAAAAACTTTAATTAAATCAGGATCACTATTGGTTAATCCGAAATCCCCCTTACTTCCCTCTCCCCAATACAAAGCTGATAAAAAAATCAATTTTTCTTTCTCTGACAACCTAACGATATATTCATCTGCCTTTTCTTCAGCTTTTTTTTCTGCTAATTTCATCCGCTTAAAACTTCCCCCTCTTTTTGAGTGCCAAATTTTTCTATACTCCGGTAAAATTTCCACTCCTTGAATATATCTAAATACAGATCCATGACCTACGTTAACTACTTTTTTTATTTCAGGCAAGCTATACCCCTTCTGTCTTAATAATTTAATTTGTTTTATTATTTCTTTTGGAATGAGCTTAGGCATAATTTAAATATAATTTATTGGAACTATAAAGTCAATATACAACTTATTAGCTCTTTCATTAAAATTTTAATTTTTAATGTTATAATAATTTTATGTTTATTGTCATCGAAGGAATTGACGGAGCCGGCTGTGAGACACAGGGAAAGAATCTTGTCAAAATGTTGAACGAATCAAATAAAAAAGTTTCGTTAATAAAATACCCAGATTATGACCGTAACGTTGGAAAAATTATCAGGGATTTTTTATATGAGAATAAGGGGCTGACAGCCCAACAGCAATTTCTTCTCTATACAATGCAGTTTGTCGTGGATAAAAAAATGATCGCCGAAAAAAGACGTGATGAGATCTTGATTGCTGACAGATATTTTTCAACTACCCTCTGTTATCAAACCCTTGAAGGAATCGATATTAAGATGGCTTTAGATTACGCTAAAAATTTTCAAATTGAAGTTCCTGATGCTGTTTTTTATCTGAACGTTGATCCTGAGATAGCAATTAAAAGAAAGCTCGGAGAAGATAAGGAAAAAAATTTCCGGGAAAAAGACTTTAATTTTATCCGAAAAACCCATAAAAAATATCAAGAACTTGTAGATAATCAGGTTTGGGCAAAGTGGGTAGAGATTGATGGAAATAAAGGAATTGAAGAAATAACAAAAAACATTTATAATGAAGTCCTAAAAATATGATAGAAAAAACTTTAATTATTCTTAAGCCCGACGCAGTTAAACGCGGACTTATTGGAGCTACTATTGATACTTTTGAAAAGGTTGGTCTTAAATTGATGGCAGCTAAAATGTTACGGCCGGATGAAAAAGTAATCAAGAATCATTACCCCGGAACACCAGTTTGGATAAAAGAAATGGGGGAAAAAACTCTCGCATCATTCAAACAGTCTGGAACTAATGTTCAGAAAACTTTTAAAACAGAAGATCCTGAGAAGCTAGGTCAATTTGTCTACGAACGTTTAATTAAATACTGGATGGAGGGACCTATCGTCGTCATGGTTTGGGCTGGGCCAAACGCTGTGATAGTTGCCAGAAAATTAAGAGGACAAACTATACCTGCTCTAGCTGACGCGGGCACTTTATTAGCGCAATATTCTTTTGATTCTTCTCCCCTATCAGCATCGCTTGACCGAGTCGTAAAAACATTTATTCATGCATCTGGTTCTACAGACGAAGCAGATAGAGAAATAAAATATTGGTTTAAAGATACAAAATTTAAAGACTATGAGAGAGAGGTTGATCAGTTGTATTTAAAATAATATGAAAAAACAAAAAGCATTATTGATTATAAAACCTGATGGAGTTCAACGAGGATTAATTGGAAAAATAATTACACGTTTTGAGTCAGTTGGACTTAAAATTAT
>CAYIMI010000167.1:0-1793 GCA_964364445.1 uncultured Gammaproteobacteria bacterium | reverse complement strand
CAGTAGTTAAAAAGTTAATAATTATAGGGTATGACATTTTCATTTTGGTTTGACAATATCAAATATAAATTTCCTCTTGACAACGTGTGTATACGTTGTATATACTGGCAACATATGAATACAACGGTAATAAATATTCGTACCCAACGGAATATTAAAAAAGCGGCTCAACAAGTGGCAGAAGATTTGGGAATGAATTTAAGCGTGCTGATTAATGGTTTTTTAAAAAATTTAATTAAAACAAAGACAATTAATCTTGTTGATTCAGAGGAACCGTCTCAATATTTGATTGATTCAATTAAAGAAGCGGAAGAAGATATAAGAGCTGGAAGAGTTATTTCATTTAAAGATGGTTCTAAGGCAATTAAATATTTAGATAAGATGATAAAAGATGAACGTAATAAAAATAAGGATTGATTATTCAAGAAAGTTTAATAAACAGCTAAAAAAAGCTCCGTTATCTATTAAGATTGCCTTTAGAGATAGATTAATTATTTTTCTTAAAAATCCTTTTGCTCCAATACTCAATAATCATCATTTAAAAGGAAAATATTTGTATTCTAGAAGTGTTAATATCACTGGTGATTGGAGGGCAATTTATTCAGAAGTGATTGAAAATAAAATAAAAGTAGTAATCTTTCTTGCTCTCGGAACTCACAGTCAGTTATATAAATAAAAACGTTACCTCTTTAATATACCTTTTTTATATATGTTTCAATATATTGATATATTAAAACATTCGTAGTTTATCTATGCGACGACCGTCTTGAAGATAATATTTGTACTGGCGTGATTTATCACACCTTTAATTTTATAACAAAAAAACAACTTTTTATGTTACAATAAGGCTGTTACAACAATATAAAATATAACGCCTTCATTTTGGCTTAAGATAATGACTCTGAGAAGTTTAAATAGTTTACTTTCATTTATTTAATAGAAGAAATAGCATATCCAACACCAGCTAAAATTGCAACAATCGTACCACAACCTAAATAACCTATTGCCCTTGCTAAACGATTAGGTCGTTCTGCTTGTTGTCTTACTAATAAAGAAGCTAATCTATTGTAAAACCCTCGTGGTGCTCCATGTCCTGGTTCATATCGTATCATAATTGGGTTGATTGTACCATATAAAGTACAGAATGTCAACTTTAACACACTCAAAATGATAAAATATACTCGATGGAAAACCAGATTGAGGAAATAAAGAGAAAGATCGATATTGTTGAGTTTATTGGGAGTTTTGTTACTTTAAAAAAAGTCGGACGCAATTTTAAAGCCGTCTGCCCGTTCCATCAGGAAAAAAGCCCTTCATTCGTTGTCTCTCCAGATCGTGGCATATGGCATTGTTTTGGCGCTTGTGGAGAAGGGGGAGACGCAATTAAGTTTTTAATGAAATGGGAAAATATTACTTTTATTGAGGCTTTAAAAGAATTAGCCAAAAAAACCGGAGTCAAACTAACATTAAATAAAATCAGTTTTGAAGATAAGATCTGGCAAAAAAAGGAAAGATATATAGGGATGAACCAACTGGCCAGTGAATTTTTTCATTATATTCTCAAAAAGACTGATTTTGGAAAAAAAGCCAGTGAATATTTAAAGTCCAGACTTCTAAATAAGTCAATTATTGATAAATTTGAACTTGGCTATTCACCCTCTTCATGGGATTCTTTAAAACTTTTTTTGAAAAAGAAAAAATATGAAGAAGAGGAAATGTCAGAAAATGGCTTGCTTGTGAAGAGTGAAAGAGGTAGTTATTACGATCGGTTTCGCGGTCGTCTGATGTTTCCC
>CAYIMI010000166.1:0-1813 GCA_964364445.1 uncultured Gammaproteobacteria bacterium | reverse complement strand
ATCCTTGACATTCCTATAGTTATATGCTACAATACCTCCTAGATCCTAAGGTTCTTCTAATTTTTAGAAAAGCTTTAGGATTTTTTTTAGAGTCTGTTTGCGACTTCGTCGCAAATACAGACTCTAATCCGCCTCTTTTCGCTCCTTGAGCCGTATAAGGCGAAAGGGAAGAAATGGCGGATAACAGTAATATAAAACTAATAAAGTCACTATAAATCGAATTACAAATTAAATAAGTAACCAAAATATTATGAAGAAACTAATTGCCATAATAATTATTTCTCTTTTCTTTTTTCTCTGGGCTATTCCTGTGAAAGCCGAAAACACTGCCGGTGCGTCAGCTCTTTTGGTTTATAATTCATTTATTAATAAAAGTGATGCTGAGGAGCTTCGTCAAAATAAGATAAAAATCGTCATTGAAAACGTGCTCAAAAGATATGGTTCCCCAATGGCGGGAGAAAGCGACGCCTTTCTTAAAGCATGTATAAAATATGAGATCGATTGTTATCTCTTACCTTCCATTGCCGGACTTGAATCAACATTTGGTAAATTTATCTGGCCAAATTCATACAATCCCTTTGGTTGGTCTCGAGGCTACATGATGTTTGAAACATGGTCAGAGGGTATAGATACTGTGGCTAAGGGCTTAAGAAATGGCTACATGAATAAAGGTGCTTTAACCGTCGAGGATATCGGCCCTATATATTCTGAAAGTCCTACGTGGGCTATTCGAGTAAACTATTTTATCAGGCAATTTGAAAAAGAAGAGGAAAAAATGTCGTTGCTTTCAGAGCAATTTCTTGTACAATTATAAGCATGTATAGCTACAAACGAGAAAAACTTCCAAAAAATACAACTCAATTAATGATTGATGTTCCTAAGGCAGATATTAAGAAAGAGGAGGATGAAGCTTTTTCGAGACTACAGAAAAATCTAACAGTCGGAGGTTTCCGCCAGGGAAAAGCTCCAAAGGATATTGCCGAAAAACATTTAACAAAAGAGGTTATCTATCAAGAACTAGCTCAGAAAATGATCTCTCGTATCTACCAAGAGCTCCTTACAAAAGAAAGTCTGAAGCCTATAATCTCTCCCAAAGTTGATTTAGTCAAAGCTAAGGAAGGCGAAGATTGGCAGATAAAGATCGTCGTAGCCGAAAAGCCGACCATAACACTTGGTGACTATAAAAAAGTGATTAAGGAAGCTAAAGACAAGGCTAAAAAAGCTAATATTTGGGTGCCTGGAAAAGATAAAGATGCTAAAAAACCAGAAGAGGATAAGAATAAAATTATGAACGAAGTACTGACAGCTTTGTTAAATGAATCAAAAATAGAGATTTCAGACCTAGTGATTGATGAAGAAGTCAATCATCGCCTAACTCATTTGATGGATGAGATTCAAAAGATCGGTCTGACTTCAGAAAACTATTTAAAATCAAAAAATTTGACCATGGAATCGCTCAAGGCTCAATTTAGAAAAGAAACCGAAGATACATATAAATTGGAGTTTGTTTTATCCGAAATAGCTGATAAAGAGAATCTAAAAGTAGAGCAAGCTGATTTAGATAAGCTTTTTGTCAATATCAAGGATGAAAAAGAGAGAAAAACAGCTGAACAAAACAGTTATTATTACGCCACAATCTTACGAAAACAGAAAACACTTGACTATCTAATTAGCCTGTAGTAAAATGTAACCATGGTACAAACTAATTTTACCAAGGTAAAAACACAAAAATATACAGAAAAGAATCCACTCGAATCTCTTCGTGATTTAGGTACTTCGACTGCTAAAAATACCGCTGATGCATTTGGTAAAA
>CAYIMI010000165.1:0-1815 GCA_964364445.1 uncultured Gammaproteobacteria bacterium | reverse complement strand
GGGGTGTCATTACCGACTCTCATTTTTTTTATACTTCCGGAAAACATGGAAGTGTCTATGTTAATAAAGATGCTGTTTATCCTCATACAGCTGAAACTTCAAGAATAGGAGAATTGTTTGCGGAGAAATATAAAGATATGGACATTGATGTTGTTGCCGCTCCGGCACTAGGCGGAATTATTTTATCCCAATGGGTTGCATTTCATTTATCTAAATTAAAAGGTAAAGAAATCCTTGGAGTTTATACGGAAAAAACACCTGATAAACAGATGATCTTTACCCGTGGTTACGATAAATTAGTCAAAGGAAAAAATGTTTTAGTGATAGAAGATTTGACAACGACTGGTGGTTCAGTCCGTAAAGTTGTCGATACAGTTAAAGCCACTGGTGGTAATGTCGTTGCTGTTTGCGTCATGGTTAACCGTGACCCGGAAAAGGTCACTTCTGATGTAGTTGGCGGTCCGTTTTCGGCTCTTGGAGTTATAAAAGCTTCAGCATTTGATGAAGCTGTTTGTCCTTTATGCAAGGAAAATGTTCCAATCAACACTGATGTTGGACATGGGAAAAAATACATGGAAGCAAAAGGAAAGAAATAAAAACAATCGTTTTATTGACCAAATGGATCCTTGTAACCGGTATCTAATCGAATATAAAATGGGTCTAAGCAAATCATGTTAGATAGTAATAAATTTAAAACGAGATTGGCATCTTGTGCTTTTAAAAGCGCTCTAATAAATTTAGTAGGTAATATCCAGTTACTTAGCCTACTTTTTATTCTATTTTCAAAAAGTGTTGCTCCAGTTCTGGCTTTAGGAACAGGGAGAGCAAAATCAACAGTCATTTTTATTTTTTCAGATTCTAAAATGCTTAACCCCTCTTCTCCTGGTTTAGTAAACTCAGCCGCCTGACTAGTATTGATCTGTTTTTTTGCCTGAGGATTATCAGTCACTTGAATAAAACCGAAAGTTTCAATAATTCTGCTCAATTCTGCGAATACTTTATCATGTGCAGACAGTATTTTGTTATTTTCTGCTAATTGGGAATATGATGAATCAGCAAGCTCTTTATTAGTTTTTTCCAGTCGGCCAAAAAGAACGTCTAAAGTTAACCCATCAATCCATGGTCTAATTAATGCGTGAGGAGTAGCAGCAGAATAATCAGTCGATTTAAGACTGTGTGCGTCAAAAATTTTTTTAATTGGATCAGAAAAAATATTTATATTTTTATACCCAGTCAACCCATTTGGGTAAATTGCTTTTAGAGCAAGAGAATGCCCCCAAAAATTTATTTTTCTTGTAACTCCCTCAGAGCCTCTTAGGGGATATTTTTGAGCTGGTTCATAAATAATATCCCGAGCAATTTTTTCTGCTTTTAAAAGAAATTTTAGCGGACTAGTCATCCAAAGTCTTTTAAGGGTATCATTTGCCACCCCATGAAAGTTGGTTTCTGTAGTTAACAAATTTGTTTCCGGATATTGTGTTGTGTAATAATGATGACCTTGAAGTAATGGTTCAGATTGATAAACAGTTGATGTTGATCTTATATTTTCAGCATGTCTGATCATGGGATTATTATAACATGTCTATATTTAAAGGAAGCAAATTGACATTTCAAAATAATAAGAATTACTTCATTTCTTTAAGATTCAAGTTAGTTGATCATTTTTTTATCAAAACCGCCTGTCCTTTGTGTAAGGAAAACGTTCTCATCAACACCGATGTTGGTCACGGAAAAAAATACTTAGAGGCGAAAAAAGCGAAATAACAAGCTTTTTTGAAACCGGAAAAATTTCTCCCGATCAATTAACCCAAGCCA
>CAYIMI010000164.1:0-1848 GCA_964364445.1 uncultured Gammaproteobacteria bacterium | reverse complement strand
TAAAAGCATTGAAGACTCCTCCAAAACCTTCAACTGTCGAGGAAATAACAAAAGAATCTTTATATTTTTTACTTCCCTTGAAGGCCATGTGCTCAAAAAAGTGAGCAATTCCATTGTTCTTTTCATTTTCGTAGCGACTCCCTGCTCCAATTAAAAGAAGAGTTGTCAGCGTCGGAAAAGTTTTTGTATCAATAAAAATTACCTGAAGGCCATTTTTTAAAGTAAAAGTTTGTGGATTCATCGTCCAAAATTATACCATAGTTAATGGTGCTCTTTTTCTGAATTTTTCTAAATAAATGAATAGAAAAACTTGAAGTAAACTTAATACAAGAGGACTAAAACGTAACGATGAAGAAACTCCATAAGAATTTGCTATGAGCAAACAAATAACCAATCCGATTATCCTTCCCCCATTCAAGAAAAACTCCGTATCCAAAATATAACTAAAGCGCTTTTCTTCGATATTCCCAACTTCGATATCAATATTTTTAAAAAGTGGAGTAGCTAACGTCAACCACATAAAACTGATTACTAAACCTTGTAAAAGCGAATATACCACAATAGTTAATTTATTAAAGATATTAATAAGCCTAAAATTGTGCTATACCCGTCTTCAACTAGTTTGCAACTTCAGGAATTGACTTTTTTCTAAAAATATAGTCTCATAATAGTAATGAGAGATTTTCTAACAGAAGAGCAGGTCAAGGTTTTAAAATTAACGCACAGGACTATTAAGGATAAAAAGTTAGCCGATAGAATTAAGGCCATACTGTCTTTGAACTCAGGACACGAATATTCGCAGGTTGCAGCAATTCTTCTACTTGATGAAGTAACTCTCCGTCGGTATGTTGAAAAATTTAAAGAAAAAGGAGTGAGTGGATTACTTGAATATCACTACGTCGGAGGACAATCGCAGTTGAATATCCTCCAGCAAAATGAACTGAAAGCTTTTCTTAAAATCAATACCCAAACGAGAGCCAAAGATATTGTTTTGTATATTAAAAAACAATACAAAATATCATATTCTGTTATTGGGGTAACAAAACTTTTACACAGACTCGGTTTCTCATACAAAAAACCAAAAGTTATTCCTGGTAAAGCAGATTATGCTAAACAAAAAGCATTTTTAGAAACATACAAAGAAATCAAATCAAAATTAAAAGATTGTGACCAACTATATTTTCTCGATTCGACTCATCCCCAACATAATACCACTCTTTCCTACGGTTGGATTCTTAAAGGGCATGAAAATGATAAATTCATAAAAACAAATACAGGTAGAGAAAGATTAAATCTGAGCGGAGCTTTCAGTCTCAATACTCATCAGGCTATAGTGAAATCGGAAGAAACTGTTGATGCTACGGCTGTTATTAAATTACTTAATCGAATAATTAAACTTCAACCTCGAGGTAAAGTCCACCTTATCCTTGATAACGCCACCTATTATCACGCTGATATTATTAAAGACTGGAAAAGTCATCACTACCGAGTAAAGTTTCATTTTATCCCACCATATTCACCTAATCTTAATCTAATTGAAAGACTCTGGCGATTCTTTCACCAAAAAGTTACCAACAACCATTACTTTGAAACTTTTGATGAATTTAAGAAAACCAGTCTAAAGTTTTTCAGGAATCTTGACTTTTACAAAGAAGAGTTAACAACTTTGATGACCGATAATTTTCAACTGGTTCCTAACTTAAAGTTGCAAACCTGAGTTAGTTGGGTATATAAATAAAATAAATTTTATGATCTTTTGAATGAGATTTTCGTCCGTAATAATATATGAGCAAAGTTGAAATAATTGATGAAACCGCAGTTAATGTTCCCAATATGCCCTCATTTCCA
>CAYIMI010000163.1:0-1882 GCA_964364445.1 uncultured Gammaproteobacteria bacterium | reverse complement strand
TTTTCAACTGGTTCCTAATTTAAAGTTGCAAACCTGAGTTAGTTGGGTATATCTCGGCACGATCGTATCAAGATAGTAATTAGGATTTTTTTGGTCGACTATGGTGAGAGATATCATGATGCTTATTATCTAAATCCTAAAGCAGGATTTGGAAAATCATCTGCTGAAAATGTTACTAACTTAGCTCCACCTTTATTTTGATCAAATACCCAAACAGTTATTTTGTCGCCATTTATACTCATAACTCTTCCAACTAAATCTTTAGATACAACAAAATCACCAACACTTGTTGTATCAAAAATAATCGATGTGGCCTTAATAGTACCCGCATCAAATACATCAGGGTTTTTCCAATAAGCATCCCAAAGTTCTTGACCTGAAAAATTATCAGCGCTTCCAAAAAATCCTGACTGATTCATAATACTTTCTGGAGTAACCATCGCTTTTCCAGTATTAAATCTATGAAGTGCATCAAGTAATCCGTAAACCGACTTTTGACTGTATGGGTTATTTCTAATATCAATTAAGGCTTTCTCTAGATCCCCAACTAATGCTTTACCAGGTTTGCCAACCGAATCATATTGACGATAATTAAATATTCCATTTGTATTTAAACTTTTAAGATATTTTCTTATATCCAACTCCAATGACTGTCCATCTTTTTTAGCATTTGAGGGAAGATAAAAGTTTGTCACAAGCTCCAGTTCCTGCATTGATCCTAAGATGTTTATTTTTGGAACATTTCCCTCCTCCCCTCCGTTTAGAACTGCCTCTTTTTCAGTTTTAAATATTTGAGTATATTCATTTTGGAAATGTATTGCATCTTGTGGTGTTTCAGACACCTTTGGTTGTTGAATATTTTTTTCCACACTATTTTCAGTATTTCCGACCGATTGAGAAATTGGCAAAGGTCCTAAAAATGCATCCTTAAAAGAAGTTGCACTGTTTGGTTTATTAAAATCCATTTTGCCTGCCATCGCACCAATTCCAAACGTTAAAGCAACAGGCGCAACATATCTAATTACTTTGCTAGGATCTACTGTGTCTACAATCGCGTTCACATTTCTATCTATCCAAAGCTTAACGGGAAAATTTGATAATTCTAGGTATTCTCTTGCACTAAAATCCTCGGAGCCAGGGATAGGTTTTCCTGTTATGTCTATTCTTGTAACTGTCAATTTCCCATCTTTACTTTTTTGTAAATTAACAATTGTTTTTCCATCGGAAAGCATAAAATCAAAACCAATCATTTGTTTTTGCTCAAAATTAATAGTCAAATGTTGTTTTTCTTCACCCTTTGAAATTTCCAGTTTTCTTTTTACAGTGCCTCTATCATTTTTAACTTCCCAATCACCTAGATTTCTTTCTCTTCGTGGGTTTCTTTGATAAAATTTATTTCCCAATTTATCTACTTCGCTAAACACTCTTTGTTTTAAAATATTATTTACGTTTATTTCAACAGTATTTCTATGTATTTCTTGCCCTGCTGTTATTTCCTGCATATAGACAAAGTATAGCGGAAATGCCATAATGAATTTATGTATGTTTCGATATCGGAAATTGATCTGGTTGAAGTTTTAAATCTTGATAAATCAATGTCTGTGGGTGAGATTGATGTCATTCTTGAAAACCTAAGCAAGGAAACATATTTTCGTTTTCTTTTTGAAGAACTGCCAAAACTACTTAAGAAAAAAGATTATGATGAGATCAGCGAAAGATATAAAATCAGCGATGATATGGACGAGCTTATGGATGAATTGGTTGATAAATGGCCTGATCTTCATATCGAATTCCGTCTTCAAGCAATGTCAAATACGATTAAAAAAGAATTTATCATTAATTATTTAAATGAAATGAAGAAAGATTTTTCAGATAAAGGGCT
>CAYIMI010000162.1:0-1890 GCA_964364445.1 uncultured Gammaproteobacteria bacterium | reverse complement strand
GTTTGGTTTATGAATTCTTGATAAAATAGGTTCGTAATAAGTTGTATATTCGCGCAGTATGAAAAACAAAAAGATTGTTTCCTTAATATTGATTATTCTCGCGATAATATTAGTATTGAGTCTATGGCGGTTGCCAATTTTTCTTATAATTGGTCTATTAATACTTGCCTTTTTAAAACACAAATTTTCTCCTATTAAAAAAGAACTAACAATGTTTATAGTTAGTGCCTTTGTTGGTTCAATTGGGGAGAGTCTTGTCATGATAGGCGGTCCTTGGTCTTACGCAAGTAATCAAATACTTAACTTTCCGATATGGCTTCCATTTCTCTGGGGGCTTGCCGGGATTATTGGGATCACAATCTATCAAAGCATCACTGATAAGAAGTAAAAAGGCTTCCCGGTACATGGGAGCCTTTGGGGTCAAGAGGTTTTTACCGATAAAATAATATATGTAATATTTGACATAAAATAATACATATGTTATTATTTCTTCATATGAAAAAAGTTATAAAGAAAACAAAAGAGTTCACTTATTCACTTGTACCCGAACTTGTGTCGGCCTCTGATTTACAAAGAAAATCGGGGAAAATACTCCGAATGTTAAAAGACTCAACTCAACCATATTTTATTGTTAAAAATAATAGACCCACCGGAGTGATAGTTGGGATTAATGAATATGAGAAATTAAAAAGGATTCAAACAGCTTTTGAATGGGCTGATACAGTTGAAGCAATTAAAGATACAGAAAAAGCAAAAAAGGATGGGAAATTAATAAAATTAAAGGGATCTTTCAAAGATCTCTGGAAATCTTTAAATGAGGAAAAGAATGATTGAAATATATTTCTCCCAGAGATTTAAAAAATCCTTTAAAAAGATTCCTTATGGGGTAATTGAAATTTTAACTCAAAAACAATCATTATTCATAATCAATCCATTTAATCCTTCTTTAAAAACTCATAAATTGACTGGTAAATTAAGTCAGTATTATTCTTTTTCAATAACAAATTCATATAGGGTTATTTTTGAATTATTGGATAACAACAAAGTTATTTTTGTAAATATCGGAACTCATGAAATATATAAAAACTGAGTTTTTGTGATAATATTTAGCTTATGTTCCAAAGTCCCACACATGGAGAGGTTGATTTGGAGAAATTACAGAAAATAGTTTCTGATTATATGGCTGATGATAAAAAAGCCAAGTATGAAATAATCGTCGGGACTGATTCACAGAAAATGGAGAAGGGGGGATATGATTTTGTTTCGGCATTGGTAATTCATAGAATGGGGGCGGGAGGAATATATTTTTGGAAGAGAGAAATTTATAATAAAAAAATATCCTTGAAAGAAAGAATCTATCGTGAAGCAACCATGTCTCTTCAAACTTCTGAGGATTTCGTTGAGCTATTTAAAACCAATGGAATTTCCCGATATGATATTCAGATCCATGTTGACATCGGCCCTAATGGAGAGACGAGAACGATGATCAATGAGATCAGTGGAATGATAAGGGGGAGTGGCTATGAAGTGAAGATAAAACCATATTCTTATGGTGCTTCAAAAGTAGCGGACCGTTATACTTAAAGATACTCTTTCACATTCGCATCATTAATCACAAAGCTCGTACCTTCGCCTTTGACAATCTTATAGGCAACTTTGCGGGCAATCCCTTCAACTGTTCTTTCCAGGCTTCTTATTCCCGAATCAAATCCCAATGGTCTGGTAATTTTCATCCAGACTGATTCATCTATTTTTATATTCTCCGGAGTTAAGCCCACCTCTTTAATATAGCGGGGGAAGACGTAGTTTTTGGCGATGGCGATCTTTTCTTCATCGGTATAGGACGGCATTTGAATCACTTCAAGTCGGTCCATGACGGCTGTTGAAATA
>CAYIMI010000161.1:0-1892 GCA_964364445.1 uncultured Gammaproteobacteria bacterium | reverse complement strand
CCATTCAGTCCTCCTGCCTGCAATGAGCATGGCGTCATGCCGATTGGCAAAACCTTTTGGTGTCAGCCTCAAGCACTCTGTTATCTGCCAGCAGGCATTTACTTTTCCAACCGCGTTATCTCCAACAGGCGCATCCCTTTATCCCCTGTAAAATTTGATTAAATTTAACACGATTGATTTCCTAAAGAAGAAAAATTAATCAATTGTCTAATTCTATTTTCAATAAACGGGTGAGTGCCAAAATATTCTACCATACCACTTAAAATTTCATCCTTTCCCTCTTGGCAATTTATTATTTTTTGAATGTCTACCTCTTTCTCAACCTCAGGGCCGCCTGCCAGTTTTAATAAACTAATAGTAGCTGAATTAATATTTTTACAGGCAATAAGCCCAGCTTGATCTGCGGTAAACTCCGCCTTTACACTCCATACATTAAATATAATTTGCAAGATAGGCGCAAATATAAAACTTGCACTTCCAGTCTTTGCAGGGTGCATTAAATTTAGCCATGTTGTGTGGAATTTTTTCATATGCCCCATCTCATGGCCTATCACGAACAGCAGTTCATTAGGCTTAAAATCTCTTATCATTGAAGAATTAATTACAATAAAACCATATTTATAAAACCCCATTGTATATGCATTATACTGAGGGTCTTCTGTAATATAAACTTCTGGCAAAGGCATGTTAAGACGGCATGCTGCTGCTTTAGCAAGTTTAAAGATATTTTTGAAGTTACTTTCTGAAGTACGAATCATATTTTTTTGTGAAGTCAGGTGGTTTATTTTTAGATACATTAAGTTGATTAACAAGATTACAAAAAATAATCCAAAACTAACAGTTCCGAGAATAATTGCTATAATTACAGATATTATGATGGAGAGGGTTAAGGCTGCCTTCTCCCCAGGGAATCCAAAATTTAGACCATCTGGCTGTCTGGATTTGCCTTTGTATCCTGATAACTCAAGGTCTATGACCTCGTTTGGTATAATTTGGTCAGAATAACAGCTTAGGCAAATCCCTGATGGCTTATCGTATTCTTTACCGCAATTGACACAATAGTTCATCGCATCTTTTGATAATCAGAGTCTGTAATAACAATAGTCCCTGCTCCTTCATCACCAAGCCGTTTTTTCTTTCCTGATAATATTTGAGCCCCTATGACAAGGGCAAGAAGCGTAGGTCCCAAAAAGGGAATAGCTAAATACCAGTTTCTAATTATAGAATCAAGTATTCCACCAGCCTTTTTCTCTTTTTCGTTATACACCATAATTCCAACAATTAGTTTCCCAATACTTTTTCCTTCAATTGAATCTTTCAACAAGAGATATAAGTGGGGAATTATAATGGCAAGACCCCGCTTTAAAAGTATTGCAAGGGCTATCTTTTTGGAGAAAAAGAGGGCAAAAAATATTGCAAGGGCAATGCCTATATCAATAAGCCCTGCGACAAACCTTTTCATTTTAGGATGTGAAAACTCTTTAACCTCTGCCACAGGTGGTTGTTTAGGCAATCTTTGCAAAACTGAACCACATTTAGAACATTTCTCTTCACCTATTGCATATTCCTTACCACATTGATTACAGAATGGCATAAATACTCCTCTTTGTTAACCCTGATTCTTACTTGGTCAATGGTATATTGCGAAGAACAGCTTTAAACTGATTACCAACACCACTACTGCCATCAATTACCACATTCACATACCTTGCGGTTGTTGCTACCTCCAGATACTCAATTACAAGATTCATAGGTAAACCTGTTGGAACATCTTGTCCAACGGAATACGTATTGCCACCCTTTCCTCCAAACCATCCAGCGGCTGAATTATACTGATTACCTAAATCATCAACTAAAATAGAGTTTCCTTGACTTAAAAAATAGACTGCGAG
>CAYIMI010000160.1:0-1895 GCA_964364445.1 uncultured Gammaproteobacteria bacterium | reverse complement strand
GCTATTGAAAAACTTTATGATTTTTATGTCAGAAATGAAAAGCAGGTTCATTTTTTAGGAGCTAAATTGTTGAATAAAGATTTAACTCCACAAGCATCTGCGTGTCGATTTTTTACCTTACCGGTTATTTTTGCAACTTTGCTTCTTAAGGGTGACTATTGGGGTTTAACCCGATCCTCTCCAAATAAATTTTGTCAGACTGATTGGATATCTGGGGCATGTATTATGACTACTAAAAAATATTACCAACAATTAGGTGGGTTTGATGAAAACATCTTTATGTATATGGAAGAAGTTGATCTCTTATATCGTGCAAATAAATTAGGTTTAAATACATTCTTTTACCCTGAATCTCAAATCATTCATCTTGGCTCGGCTTCTTCTAACGGAAAAACCTTTCCAATTATTCAAGTTTATAAAGGTTTCTTATTCTTCTATAAAAAGCACTATTCAATTTTACACATTTTTGCTCTTCGACTTATTTTAAAATTTAAAGCCCTTATTGCCTATTTAATTGGTAAAATTAAAAGTGATCAGTACTTGATTCAGACCTATGAAGAAGCTTTTAAACTGGTTTAAACAACTTGATGAAAACTTGGTGAAGATTTTTTTGATCGGCTTTATTTTTTTTGTTCCTCTGTGGCCAAAGCTTCCCTTTAAAATGGTGGATTACACTTACGTTGCCATACGCCTTGACGATATTTATCTGGCCATATTAGCTTTGATATTTATAATTCAACTATTGCGGAAAAAAGTTTTACTTAATAAAAAATTTATACTGCCTTTTGCTCTTTTTTTATCTTCGGTTTTTATTTCCTTTATTTGGAATGCTTATGTCTCTAAAAATATGCAGCTTCCCCATCTAGGACTATTACATTCTTTAAGGCGAGTTGAATATATGATCATGTTTTTTATAGCTTCCTCAGTCATAAAGACCAAAAAGGATTTCTGGCAAATCATATCGTATTTTTTTGTTTCCGTTTTATTGGTAATTTTATATGGACTTGGACAAAAGTTTTTAAATTTTCCAGCTGTTCAAACAATGAATCCTGAATATGCTAAGGGATATATTCTATACCTTACTCCTGATGCGAGAATCTCTGCTACTTTTGGCGGTCATTATGACTTAGCTATATATCTTGTTTTGGCTATTCCTATTATTCTGTCTATTTATTTTGTCAAAAAAAATAATTTGTTCCTTTATTTATTTACCGGTGCTCTGCTGATCCTTCTTTACACATCATCCCGATCATCCTTTATTGCCTATTTTGTCGCTACCGTTGCTTTCTTATTGTTTATACGTAAATTTAAGTTTTTAATTTTTATTTTAATTTTAACAGCCGGATTAATGTTCACGACGGGCGAAATAACCAAAAGGTTTTTGAGCACCTTCCAAGTCAGAAGAATCTTAGTTGATGATCGAACTGGAGCGGTTTATATTGGTCAAACAATTACTACAAAAGAACTACCAGCTGGATCTTTTTATGTTAAATTAAAAGACCAATCACAATCAAAAGACCAATCGAAGGATAACAATTTAAATGTGTTTCGGAAGCAAGTTGTTCTAAATAAAACAAGAGAGGCAACAATTTCTGGTGAAGTATCTTTGTCCGAAGAAAAAGAATATATGGCTACTTTATCAGCCAATCTTAGATCAGTTAATACAGTTGTGTCCGATATTTCTTTTGCAACCCGCATTCAAGTTGAATGGCCAAGGGCTATTAATGCTTTTAAGAAAAATCCATTATTGGGAACAGGCCCCTCATCTCTCACTGAAGCCACTGATGGAGATTATTTCAGATGGCTAGGAGAATTTGGTTTGCTGGGGACAATTGCTTTCTTAAATATTTTATTTTTAATTTTAAAAACAATTTGGATTAGTCTTAAAAATCTGA
>CAYIMI010000159.1:0-1966 GCA_964364445.1 uncultured Gammaproteobacteria bacterium | reverse complement strand
GACGTTCCCACACTCATCATCGAGGTGTTGCCGGAGGACGATGGAAGAAAAGAGCTCCAAAAACTCAAAGATTATTTAAAGCTAATCTTGTCCGTTTAAGTATTATTGAAAAAGGAAAAGCCGTCAGAGTTAGGTTATGCACAAAATGCTTAAAAAGAATTCGAAAAGACATGATTGACGGTAAAAAACCATTTCTAACTTTAGCCAATGTTAAAAAGGAAATGAATGTAAAAAATAAGGAAGCCAAAGTCGCGGAAGATGCCAAGGTAAAAGCAAAAGCCAAAAAGGCAACTCCTAAGAAAGTTAAAACTACCAAGAAAGAATAATTCTGTATTGTTGTCATCCCCGCGTAGGCGGGGATCCAGTCGATAATTACATTTCAAAGAAGTTATTTTAGTCTGGATTCCCTCCTTCGAGGGAATGACACTCAATCAATACTCAATTTTAACTAACTCATCCTCTTCCTCCCTGTACAGCTGTCCTTTTTGTTCAACTGATCTTTGTGTAAAAACGACTCCGTTTAGATGGTCCATTTCATGTTGAATAATAATTGATTCGAATCCGGTAAACCATTTTATAAACTCTTTTCCGGTTAAATCCTGATATTTAATAAAAACACGGTCAGAGCGTTTTACCGGTCCCCAAATCTGGGGAATAGATAAACAACCTTCAAGCTTCACCTTTTTATTTTTCTTTTTGATGGAATCGGTTTTTTCTGATTTCATCTGACTCCGTCTGATTTCATCTGATTCTATCTGTCTAATTATTTTCGGATTTATAAACACTTTTGTTTTTGATTTTTCGGTTGGTCTAATAATAAATATTGATAGATCGAGGCCAACTTGATTAGCGGCCAGCCCGACGCCTGGAGGATCATCTTGGGCGATCAAAACTTTTTCCATATCAGAAACGATTTTTTTAATTTTATTATCGATTTCAATAACCGGTTTGGTGGGGGAGGTGAGAATGGAATTTGGGACAGTAACGATTTTTAACATGAGATTATTATATAATAAAGTTATGAAGCTTTCACTTTGCCTTGCCGTCTACAATGAAGAAAAAAATCTTCATTATCCAATGGATTCAGCTTTAGATATTGTTGATGAGGTAATTATTGTTGATGGTGGTTCGACCGATCGAACGATCGCCGTCGCCAAATCTTATGGTACGAAAGTCAGAATCATAAATTCTGACAATCCGATCATGTTTCATAAAAATAAGCAAAAGGCGATTGAAGCGGCAAAAGGAGAATGGATTTTACAGTTGGATGCGGATGAGGAACTTACGCCGGAACTCAAAAACGAAATAAAAGATGCAATCGGACAGAGTCAGATAAAATCTGATTCAATCAGATTGCATCCGATTTCATCCGATTCTATCGTCGCCTATAATTTGCCGCGTAAAAATTGGTTTCTGACGGGATTTCTAATGAAAGGTGGGCAGTATCCGGACTACACGATTCGATTGTACAAAAATGGTAGTGTCAGATTTCCCTGCAAAGACGTACACGAAAATGTTGAAATAATCACTTCTGTCATTCCCGCGGAGGCGGGAATCCAGAACACTATTGGTTTTTTGAAAAATCCACTTCTTCATTATGCAGATCCGGATTTTTCTCGATATTTGCTTCGTTGGGATCGTTATACAACTGCTGAAGTGGAACGGATGCCGAAAGAGACAAATCTTAATTTTTTTAATTATATTTTTTGGAAACCAAAGATTACTTTTTTGATGATGTACTTTTGCCACAAAGGTTTTATGGATGGCTTCCCGGGGTTTGTTTTTGCATTATTTTCATCAATTAGATTTTGGGTGATATATGTAAAGTGGGCGACTAGGAACCGATCTTGAATTCTACCACCTCTCCGTCTTTCATTTCATAATCTTTCCCCGTTATTTGTACTAATCCAAGTTCTCGTGCCTTTACCCAACCACCAGCCTCAACAAATTTTTGGTAGGGGATAAT
>CAYIMI010000158.1:0-1968 GCA_964364445.1 uncultured Gammaproteobacteria bacterium | reverse complement strand
ATTATTCCCGTCAGTGAGAAATTAGTTGGGATAACCACAGTGGGATTAGAATATCAACTAAAAAATGAGGAATTAATCTTTGGCTCAACTAGAGGAATAAGCAATGTGATGAATAAAACAATTGTAAAAATAACTATGAAAAAAGGAGCTGCTCTGATAGAACATAACTCTTTATAACAACCTTGTGACAGTCTAAATTCTCTTGACAAGAAGAAGTGTTTTCAATATAATGATTACCTATGACTGAGCAAAAAAATGCTAAAACATCTGTAAATTTAACTGTTCTTGGTTTTAATATATTTTCTTTCATAATTGATAAAGTGCCAGCAACTATAGGTGATGTTCCGGGAGAATTTCAAAAGACTCATACGTTTAAAAAGGACGGGGAAGCAGGAACTCCTGCTCGTACTTTTATTGCAGTTGGACTTCTTGGAAAGCAATGGGTTTTAAAAAAATAATTCATTAACTTAAAAAGAGGTAGTATAATTACTTCTTATTATGAATATCGATCAAGAAGCACTCAAGCTTCACAAAAAACTTAAAGGTAAAATAGCGATTGTTCCAAGAATAAAAATTAAAAACTCTCATGATTTATCTCTCGTCTATACTCCTGGTGTGGCGGCGGTCAGTCAATACCTATCTAAAAATAAGGCTCAACTGACAGACTATACAATAAAAAATAATACTGTGGCCGTTATTTCCGATGGCTCGGCGGTTTTGGGCTTAGGTAATATTGGACCTGAGGGAGCCCTGCCGGTTATGGAAGGAAAATGTTTACTTTTTAAAAATTTTGCCGATATTGACGCCTTTCCAATTGTTCTTTCCACTCAAGATCCCGATGAAATTATCAAAACTGTCGTCGCCATTGCTCCTGGTTTTGGCGGAATTAATCTTGAAGATATTAGCGCACCAAAATGTTTCTATATTGAAGAGGCCCTCAAAAAACAACTGGATATTCCCGTTATTCACGACGATCAATGGGGAACGGCTACAGTTACTTTAGCCGCCCTTATTAATAGTTTAAAAGTTATTGGTAAAAAAATTGATCAAGTAAAAATTGTTATTTTAGGAGTTGGCGCAGCTGGTTCAGCGATTTTAAAAATTTTAGATGCTTTTGGAGCAAAAAATATCTTGCTTTGCGATCGCCAAGGAATTATTTATAAAGGTAGAAAAAATAACACTCCTTATAAAGAAAAGTTAGCATCAATTACAAATCCAACCCAAGAAAAAGGCGATCTATCTTTAGCGATGAAAAATGCCGATGTTTTTATTGGTGTTTCCGGTCCTTGTTTAGTGACAGGAGCTATGGTTTCTTTGATGAATAAGTTAGCGATTGTCTTTGCTTTAGCTAATCCTCAACCGGAAATCATGCCAGATGAAGCAAAAAAAGCTGGTGCTTATATTTCTGCTTCTGGTCGATCTGACTTTCCAAATCAAGTTAATAATGCTTTGGTTTTCCCAGGAGTTTTCCGCGGAGCTTTAAATAATAAAGTTAAAGAAATATCTTTAAAAATGTTGATTAATGCTGCTCAAAATTTGGCTGCTTTGGTCAAAAATCCCAATCCTGAAAAAATAATTCCTTCAATCTTTGATAAAGGAGTTGTCCCCGCCGTAGCTCAAGCTATTAAATAGAGATCTTATCTTTAAACTCACTAACAACAATTTTTCTCCCTCGAAATTCGCTACCATTTAATTTTTCAATAGCTAATTTAGCTTCTTCAACCGTTTCCATCTCTACAAACCCAAATCCTTTTGATTTTTTATCAAAAAAACGGACAATCTCGGCGTAAACAACTTTACCAACTGTCTTAAAAAGTTCTTCAAGTCCAATATCTTTAACATCAAAATCCAAGCTTCCCACAAAAAGTTTTTTGTTCATAAGTGAATGATATCAAAAAAAATGTAATTATAGACTGGATCCCCTTCTTCAAGGGGATGACAACTGTGAGCAATTAGATTGTTGGAGTG
>CAYIMI010000157.1:0-1981 GCA_964364445.1 uncultured Gammaproteobacteria bacterium | reverse complement strand
AAATTGTTATTACGGAAGAAAAGAATATTTTGTAAAGGGTACTGAAAATAGTGCTAACTGTAATCAAGCTTCGCTGGCAACTCCAACACCAACACCGTAAATTATTTCTTGGCTTTTATTTCCTTAAATCCAACTAGCGATTGAAGAACTTCCGGTATTTTAACGCTTCCGTCTTTTTGCTGATAGTTTTCAAGAATGGCGATTAAAATTCTTGGTGATGGGATAGCTGTGTCGTTTAATGAATAACAGTATTCTGTTGAATTATCTTTTTTTCGATATTTAATTTTAAGTCTACGAGTTTGAAAATCCCCCATGATTGAGTTTGAGGCGATTTCCCCGTATCCTTTTCGATGAGGCATCCAGACTTCCGTGTCATATTTAAAAATTTGTGGTTCACCCATATCACCAGTGCACATTAAAAGTCTTCGATATGGAATTTTTAAATCCTCAATAATTTCTTCAGTATTTTTTTGCAGTTCGGCGTGGAGTTTTTTTGATTCTTCAATATCTTGACCAGCAATAATTACCTGCTCAACCTTCCAAAATTCATGGACTCGATATAAACCTTTGGTATCTTTTCCGTAAGCTCCAGCTTCACGTCTAAAACATGGGGAAAAGGCAACAAATTTTTTTGGCAGTTCAGATTCATTTAATATTTCTCCTGAAAAGTAAGAGGTAATTGGGACTTCAGCAGTTCCGGCAAGATAGGCATCTTCATCATTCAATTTATAAACTTCTTGTTCGCCCCATGGAAATTGTCCAGAGCCAAAAAGAGTAAAGCCTTTGACAATTGAAGGAGCAATTATTGGAGTATATCCTTTGGCGACTAATTTTTGAAAGACATAAAATAAAATTGCAAATTGCAGTTGGGCGGCTTGATTTTTTAAAAAATATCCACGGAAACCTGAAACTTTTGAACCGCGTTCAAGATCAAACAGATCAAGAGATAATCCTAGATCAATATGTGATTTAATTTCAAAATCAAATTCTGGAATTTTGCCCCATTTTTTCACTTCAACGTTACCGGATTCATCTTTGCCAACGGGGACTTCTAGTAATGGGACGTTTGGGACGAATGAGACCAATTTGTCTAATTGGACTGATGTGATGTTGAGAGACTCCTCAAACTTTTTCAATTCTTCTTTTATTTCCCTGCCTCGCTGAATAGTTTTTTCATCGGGTTTTCCATGTGATGTTTTATTTCTTTCTTCACGAAGGGTTTGAATCTTTTGAATTAATTCTCGGCGCTCATCGTCAAGTTTTAAAATTTTATCAATATCAACTTCACGATTTTTATTTTTTGCCGCCTCAATTACTTTTTTTTTGTTAGCACGGATAAAATCAAGAGATAACATATTCAATTATCATATCAAATCTTCAATCTTTTTTGTTAATCTCTTTAATGCTATTAATCTATGATTAACTTCATGATGTTCGTCTTCAGTCAATTGATCGTAATATTTATTATATTTTTCAACAATAAATAGCGCTCTGTATGGATATCCGTTGGTAGGTCGATTACTGGCTTTTTCGGATATGTGACCTTTGATTTTTTCTTGTTCAGTTAATGTTTGTTCAGTCCTCGGATCATAAAAACATAGGCAGGTTTGCAGATATGCTATTCTTTTTTTGCCTGTACAACCTCGGAGGTTGTGTAGCGTGTGACCAATAAGCTCTAAATCGGTCGCCTCGCGTTCCATCCAGCGTTTCGATTTGATTCCCGGCTCGTTATTTAGAAAGGGGATTATCAGTCCACCATCATCAGCTATAGTTGGGAGGTTTGTTAGAGTGCCATAATATCTTGCTTTTAAAACTGCATTTTCCTGAAAGGTCTTGCCCGTTTCTTCCGGATCCTTCTCTACTCCAACGTCGGTTAATGTAAAAATCTTAATTCCCTTTTTTTCAAGTTCGCCCAATCCCATTTTTAATTCCTCAAGTTTACCCTGATTATGAGTCGCAATTAAAATCTTTTTCACTTTTT
>CAYIMI010000156.1:0-1982 GCA_964364445.1 uncultured Gammaproteobacteria bacterium | reverse complement strand
AATAACTCACCTTACGCACTAACTTCTGATATAATTAAATTGTACCCCATTAAAAATTAAAAAACAAAAAAAATGTCTTTCAAAACAAACAGTGACTTAGATATGAATATGCTTGACCTTTATTCCGACTATCTTTTCAGCTCATTTTCTTACACAACAGCCACAGGTCTCTCAGCATTGCTCGACAACCAAATCAGTCATGATCAGGTTACAAGGTTTCTGTCAAAAAGAGAGTACGGCCCCAAAGATTTATGGAAGCTAGTGAAGCCCGTCGTTCGCGAAATTGAAACTGATGACGGCTGTTTACTTTTTGACGACACCATTGAGGAAAAAGAATATACTGATGAAAATGAGATCGTTGCTTGGCATTTTGATCATTCAAAAGGCAGAAATCTTAAAGGCATAAATATTTTATCTGCCATCTATTACAGCAACAGTTACACAATCCCAATCTCATTTGAGATTGTCAAAAAAGATCAAGAATTCATTGATGATCAAGGAAAAAAGAAGCGTCGGTCATCAATGAATAAAAATGAATATTTTAGAAATATGTTCAAGGTCAGCATCAGCAACAAGATAAAATTCAAGTATGTTTTGGCCGATATCTGGTTCTCTTCGAAAGAGAACATGGAATACATTTTAGAGAACAAGAAACATTTCATATTTGCGGTTAAAAAGAACCGTTTAGTAGCATTATCAAAAGAGGAAAAACTTAAAGGAAAATTCAAGAATCTAGAATCGCTGGACTTTGAGGAGGGTCGGGTTAAAAAAGTGTTTTTTAAAGGGATGGGAACTGAAATTTTAGTTTGCCGCCAAGTCTTTACGAACCAAGACGGGAGCACAGGCATCCTTTATCTAGCTTCAAGTGATATTGATCTTGATTTCAAAGAACTAACTGATATCTATCAAAAACGATGGAAGATAGAGGAATATCACAAGTCGATTAAGTCAAATACCGGACTTGCGAAGTCACCGACTAAAACAGTAATGACCCAAGGCAACCATTTCTTTGCTTCGATCTATTCTTATTTCAAATTGGAGAGATTAAGCCACGAGACAAAACTTAATCATTTTGCCTTAAAAACAAAGCTCTACGTCAGGGCGTTAAAAATTAGTTTCGACGAATTGCAATTGTTAAAAAATCAGACGATCTTGGGGGTTGGTGCGTAAGGTGAGTTAATAATTCTGATTGATTAGCTATTAATTAATTGATTAAGGGGGTGTCCGAATAGAGAGACTTCTATATTTTTCTAGTTCAGAGAAAAGAACTATCGCTACTTACAACTACAAAAATAATTGCATTTAATAAATCTACTTATAATACGCCCAGCCGTCGATTCGGAGGTCGACATATTCATGAACTTGGTCTCTTTTGGCCACTAGAACCTGTTTTAAATTATCCAACTGTTTAGCGCTTGAACGTAAAGAGCTGAATTTAACATAGAACCCAGCCTCGGTATTTAAATTAACATCAAATGTCGTTTGGTTTATTTCAAAATCTTTTGGTTTAATATTCGTAACGCTAAAAAATTGGCTGTTAATATTAGTGATAAATGCCACGAAACTAGGTGAAACTAAATTTGCCCCCACTTCAACCAGAATACTTTTTTTATCGATGATTCTTGGAAAATCGTATATCTCGCTCGAGTCAATCTTCTTCGCAACATGACCTTGAGCGCTAATTAAGTAACTTGTATCACCGGATTGCCAGATCAGTTTACCTTCATGCTCAAGAACTACTATTTTTACCGCATCGGGCAGTCCTTTAAATATTTCAACACTTTTGATTTCCGGGTTATTTTTCAGAATCTCTTTTTTGGCCTTAGATACTCCAAAAAGAAAAATATTACTATGCTTTGGTATTGAGTTGGCAATTTTTTCAGAGGAAACCATTTTATTCCCCTCCACCATCACATCTTTAACCCCAAATTTTCCAGAAAAAAACACAAAAAAGATTAAGAGCAAAATGACCCCAATAAAAA
>CAYIMI010000155.1:0-1986 GCA_964364445.1 uncultured Gammaproteobacteria bacterium | reverse complement strand
TACGAACTTTTCCGATTCTAATTCTCTTTTTTCTACTATAATAGAAGTATAAATTAGATGAAAATGGAAAACATAAATAATTGTGATAAAAACAAACTATACAAAATTCTACAAAAGATAAGTCGTTTAATAGATGAAACTCCCAAAAATAATCTACTTAGATATTTGATGAATAACGATAAAAACTCCATGTGGGAAACAACCTATTTATTCATCTTAATAGATGCGGGAGTAATTAAGATTTATAATAAGGAAATTGATGTTGATGGGAAAAATATATTTTACCTGCAAATTGTAGATTACAAGAAATTTTACAGATTCGAGAGGAAATTTATTGATAATGGAGAAAATGATATTTCATCTTATTTCAGCTTTGACGATATGACTTTCAAGTTAAAGACTATCAATAATAACGTTGCTGCAATCAATTTTCACCCCACGCGAGAAGGAACAACTAACCCCTTTTGTCTTATGAAAGCATTTGTTGAATATATAAAAGAACATTATAAACGAAATGGTAGCTATTTAGAAACTGTTGTGCCAAAACAGTATATTTTTGAGTACATAGAAGAAAAGTTTCCGAATATCGTTAAAGATGACCAAGAACAATGGTTGAAGACTACCAAAGGAAATCTTATAAAAAAAATTCCTAAAGAATATCTTTCTTTAATAAAGTTAAAAGATTTTGATTCTAAAAATAAAGGATATCCCTTCTCTCTTAAACTTCCAATATAGCCACTTTTATACCATGATTACGCCTGGTATAACTTCTCTTGTTGAAATTTAGCCTCGAAAAATTTCTCAAATTGCCCTTGACATGTCTTTGGTGTACATCCATGGTGTGTTTATTACAACAAATTTACAAAAAATAAATACTCTATGAAAAATATCTATACCAGCGATGACATTAAACTTACTTCATTTTTACTCACACAAAGTGGCATCAGTTTATTAAACATAGTAGAAGAACGTCCCCGACATTTTGCCTTTATTCTTTCTAATCCAAAAAAATGTGAGGAATTAAAGCAAAAATATCTAAATGGCGCAAAAGCTTCAGCACTTAATCTATTCCAAAAAAGAGACATGTTGTTAACAGAAATGAAAAGTAAATCGAAACCATATTGATATGAAAAAAGTAAGAAAAGTTAATAACGACTTAAAGGTCTTGTATAAATGGAACGGTAAAGATAAGCCGGAAAGAATCAATCGAGTATTTGACATGATTTTTGACAAAGTTATAAAAAAATTAAATGAAAATGGAAAAAAGAGAAAGTTCGGGATTTGATCGTGTTGGAGATATCCTTCGTTCAGAAAAATATATAAAAAGAAAGGAAGGATTAAATTATGAATAAAAAACAACTTGAATATTTAAAAAATCTTGAACACCAACGCCTAACCGAATACATAAATAATCGTTCTGTGGAAGAACTCTTAGAGATTAAGAGAAATATTAAGGATTATGTAATTGTAGAAAATGAGATAAGTAAAGACGATAGAGATGAATTTTATACAATTCTTTCATATGTAGATACTAAGATAAGCGGTTTAAAACAAACTAATGCTGAAAATATACTTCAAGAAGAAATTGAAGAAATGATTAATACCTCACAATTTAAACCATTAAAAAGCCTTGAATTAATAGAGATACTCGGATTGACTATAAAAAAAGATAATGAAAATAAATTAATTACTTTCCTTTGTATGCTCTCAGCCTATACTCAGGATTCACAGTTTAATATTTCCTTTAATGCTCCTTCCTCATCAGGTAAATCATATATTCCAATTGAGATCGCTAACCTTTTCCCAAAAGAAAACGTTTTAATTCTTGGTTCTGCCTCACCAACTTCTTTTTATCACGAGCAGGGAATAAACGATAAAGAAAAAAATACTATCACTGTTGATTTATCTGGAAAAATCATCATTTTCCTTGACCAACCAAATCCTATGCTTCTTTCACGGCTAAGAGCAATGCTTTCCCATGACGAG
>CAYIMI010000154.1:0-2012 GCA_964364445.1 uncultured Gammaproteobacteria bacterium | reverse complement strand
TGACCGCCACCGCCAAATTTTTTAGCAAGTTCGGAAACATCGGTATTTTTTGATCGAAAACTCATAGCAAATTTATCTTTTTCATACTCAACTAATATGATCCCGAAATCAAATCCTTTGATACTTCTGGCAAATAAATTTGCCACTATTTCTCTAGCGCCCTTCTGCTCTCCATATTTCACAAATGTTTTATTATCAACAATTGAATAAACATATTTGCCTGCCAGCGAATTTCCTTTCTCCATTTTCGTCAAACACTCCCCCATCATCTTAACCAAATTAAAATCAAGATTATCAAAAACCTGAGCCACCAATTTATCATTTTCCGCTCCTAATTCAAGCAGTTCTGAGGCAATCTTAAAGGTTGACTTAGAATTTGTACTATATTTGAAAAATACTGTATCACTAGCGATTCCGGAAAATAAAGAAGTAGCAATATCTGAGTCAATTTCTATTCCCCAGTCCAAAAACATCTTATAGATAATCTCACAGGTGGCCGAAGATTGGGAATCTAATAATCTTATTAAATATCCCTCCCAATTATTAGTCCGATGATGATCAATAATAATTTTTTTAACGTCCAGCAATTTAATTTCTTTACTGCCAGTGACGATGTCATAAGATCCGGAATCCAAAATCAAAAATAAATCCCCATTTAAATTTTTAAAATCAATTATTTCAACTAAATTAGCCCCTTTTAGGAATTTAAAATTCTCAGGAATTTCATGGGGGCAGATTAAGGTTACTTTCTTTCCCATTTTAGTCAAAACTTGATACATCGCCGTTGCCGAGCCAACCGAATCCAGATCGGGATTTCTGTGAATATTTATTAAAATATTGTTGGAGTTTTTTATTATTTCAAGAATTTTTGAAGATTGTTGATAGAACATAGTTATTTGATATTCTGTTTTTTTGTTATCCCAGAAGTTTCCTTAACAAAAAAATCAATTCCGTCACTTTCTAGAATAACATAAGCAAGATTATCGATACATCCTTCCGATAAATTTTCATATGTTCCCCAACCTAGATGAATTAAAAGCGTTTTTATTGGTCCTCCATGAGTAACGATTAGAACAGTCTTACCTTGATAAGCAACTGAAATTTCTCTTAAAAATGTGAATAGCCTGCCGATGATGGCTTCGTCACTTTCGATTTCATTTCTAACGGATTGAGGTGTAGATTTTAATTTATTGATCAAATTTAAAATATTTTTATTTTTTTCTCCGCCAAATGATTGTCCTTGATATTTGCCAAAATATCTTTCCCTCAAAGCCTTGGTCATTTGAACCGCTAATTTTTTTTCAAGGATAATTATTTCTGCCGTCCTTTTGGCTCTGATTAAATCAGAAGAAAAAACCGCATCAAATTTTATATTTTTTAATTTTCCACCTAGTAATCTTGCCTGCTCCTCTCCTTTTTTATTAAGAGGAATATCCTTAATCCCTTGAATTATTTTCTTCACGTTCCACTCCGTCTCTCCATGGCGAGTGAGGTAAATGGTGCAGGAATTGTTTTTCATAATAGTAAAGTGAGTTTTTTAATCAAATCATCAGAATCTTTATAGACAATAAATTTATCGGTCAATTTTTCTACAGCCAGTGAATAATTACTTCCCTGTTTATAAATACAAATAATTGGAATCTTAAAAATATCGGCCCAACCGAGCTCTATCCCCTGACCGGTTGAGGCATAAGAAACTTCAGCAATAATAACGTCCGTGTTTTTAATCATTTCTTTAGTAATGGTTTCTTTACCATTTTCTTGAGGCAAAAAAATTTGGTGTTTTTTATTTAATTCCGATTTTCTTAAAGGAAGATATAACTCATTTTTAAAATCAAAATTACTTGAGTGGGCTACAAATATTTTCATAACAAGATTATATCAATTTACAGTAAATTTTTATGACTGAATCAGGTTAAACAAATAGTATACTATTTGTTACTAGCCGGAGTGTTGGAATGGCAGACAAGCACGCTTCAGAAGCGTGTGCTCGCAAGGGCGTGGGAGTTCAA
>CAYIMI010000153.1:0-2018 GCA_964364445.1 uncultured Gammaproteobacteria bacterium | reverse complement strand
TCGCCAGATTTTCAGGCATCGTTTGAAGACGAGAAACAACAAGCTCTATAAGATTTTCTTCCGTATTGGTCATATAATTTTAAAATGAGATAATTTTTTTGTTATTTTTTTTGCTAATTCAGTATCGTTAGAAATTTCAAGATAGGCCACATTCCAAGTAATCGGACCAACATCTGGGAGAACGGCAATTATTTCACTTCGTAAATTGACAGGAAGATTAGCATAAATTTTTAGGAAACGTTCTTTATCTGCCATAGTTGTATTTTAACATAATCTATTATGCATATTTTCAGTACCAACTCTGCCGTTCGATCACATAATTAATTATACATTTCATACATTGTTCTTTTTATAATACAACAGAATATTTTTTCTGTACCAGATTGCAATTTTGTTATTGACAATCATATCTTGACTTCATATATCTCAAACTTACTTGTCTTCTTATTTTTCAAAAGTTACACCTTTTTTAAAGCATGTAATATATAAAAAGATATATCTAATTATACATGGTTATTTTTATAACATTGCAGTCTTACCTAATCGAAAAATGATACTGAAATTAAATCTCTAACGAACCGCCATTTTTGTTTTCTTTGGCTATTAAATCAAACAGTTTTCTTTCCTCATTTCTAACTATTTCAGCAAACTCATTATCTGAATACCGGTATGCTATTTTATCAAGTTTTTCAAAGGAAATGTTAGGTTTTAGAAATTTATGTCCCTCTGTAATGCCTTTTAAGGCCTCGTAAGGAGGAAGGTAACTATGGTAGATCCTTTTCTTACGGCCTTTATCATCAACCTCTATTGTTGGAAATCCACAGGGTCGATGGAAGTTAAGATAAGGATTAAAAAAGTTTTTGTAATATTTATTTACTCTGTCTGATAGATTTTGATTGATATGTTGCCAGCCCATATTTTTTCTGATGACGCTGCCATTTTTAGTCTCAACTAAAGCATTGTCATTACAATGACGACTTCTTGATTTGGTTTGTTTGATTCTTTCTTTTTCCAAAAGATAGGCCACCTGATAATTAATATTTTCTCCTCCACGGTCTGAGTGAAAGTTGAAGATCGCGAAAGGATATTGTTTAAACATTTCAAGTAACGCCGGAATCATACAGACTTCACTAATTTGAGGAATACAGACTACTACTTCCCATTGAGTTATTTCATCAACACTATTGATGTGATAAACGTCTCTTTGGTGTACTACATCAACCCGAATTGAACCTGGACGACCAAAATTCTCCGGAGGCATGGTTATCCCTATTGGAACGAGACGAGACTTGGTACTGTTTACCCAATGACTGTTGTAAATTGGACTATGGCGGAGATTGGTAATGTGGGCATGTGAAACACGGGAGATTGTTTGATAATCCAGGTGATGAAACACTTCAAACTCACGGCGTAAGATTTCTTTAGTTGCACCCTCTGACAGTCGTAAATGAAATTCATCTGTTTTCTCGAGTAATTTAATATCGGATGAAACATAAATTCTTTTTGGATGAATTCTTTTGTATGGTTTTCTTTTAAGCTCTCCAACGATTGCTTGATTTATTAATCTTGAAAGTTGAGTCTTTTTGTAGCCTGTTATTTTCTTAAGGTAATTGATGACTATTTTTTTATCTCTTTTTGATAACTTTAAATATTTAAATCTATCAACGGTTTCATCGATGAATAAATACTTTTCTTCAATTGAAGATTTTCTTAAAGAAAAATCAAATCTTTGAGAACCTTTTAAAAATTCTCGCAGTTGGGTAACATTGTTGATAAGCGAATCGTTCATATTAATTTGCATAGAACTATTATTATGACGGTTCGCTCCTCTTTTTTAACTCCATTTTTCAATTAGGTATGGAGATCATTTCAGCCCCATTATTGATTAGGTAAGACTTGGCGTTGCTTTTTATTTTTAATTTAACTAAAATATAGCCATATGGAAGAACAGATTTTGAACTATCGGATCATTATTGAAAAAGAAATCTTTCCAAAAAGAATTCAACTCATATTAGTAA
>CAYIMI010000152.1:0-2100 GCA_964364445.1 uncultured Gammaproteobacteria bacterium | reverse complement strand
TCGGAAAAACTGCCAAAATTCATCGTTTTTCTGAAGGTGAAGAAGTTGCCCGAAAATTTGAAAATTTAGCTCGTCATTTTGACATAAAAGTGGTCTGCGATGTTAACGAAACTTTGGAGCCGGCAGGACGGGGAATAGGGCCCATTCTTGAAGTCCGCGACGTACTATACGTACTGGAGCAAAAAACCGATCGACCGCTTCGACTGGAAGCAAAATCTTTAAGACTGGCAGGAAAACTATTAGATCTTTGCTATAAAGATAGAAAAAATCCGCCAGCTGGCGGAGGAGAAGATGAGGCAAGAAAAATTCTTGAATCTGGAGAGGCTTTGAAAAAATTTCAAGAGATCGTTAAAGCTCAGGGTGGAGAGAGCAAGATTACATCTGACTCTCTGACATTGGCAAAAAATAAATTTGATTATCGTTCACCGAAATCTGGTAAAATTAAAGATATTAATAATCACAATTTAAATACAGTGGCAAAAATTTTGGGAGCACCAAATGACAAAAAGGCCGGTATCTATTTACTAAAAAAATTAGATCATTCCGTAGTTAAGAATGAACCAATTTTTACTTTGTATTCTGAAGACAAATATCTTTTAAAAGAAGCCGAAGCAACACTGAAAAATTTACCAATTTTTAAAATTGAATAATATGAAAAAACTCAAAATATTAATGTTTTTATTTATATTAATTACTACCTCTTTCTATCTGTTTTATCGTGAGGGTTCTCTTCCTGTCAATAAGACAAACTCCACCACAAAAATATTTGTTATTAAACAAGGTGAGCCTCTTGAGATAATCGTCAATAATCTAACCAATGAAGGTTTGATTAGGAATAAAGTTGTCTTTTATTTAATAGTCAAAAAACTTGGAATTGAAAGAAAAATTCAAGCTGGAGAATTTAAACTTTCTCCAAATATGAATGCTGTTGAGGTTGCCAATAATCTGACTCATGGCACTTCTGATACTTCTATAACTTTGATTGAGGGTATGCGTAAGGAAGAGATGGCGGAAATAATCTCAAAGGCTTTTGATATTCTCAGTATAGAAATTGTTAAAAAAACAAGTGAGGGATATATTTTTCCGGACACTTATATGGTCCCAAAAAATTCAACTTTTGATACTGTTTATTCAATAATAAAAAGTAATAATAAATTTATTGAAGTCTTAAAAGATACAAACAAAAGTTCAAAGCTCACAAAAAAAGAAATAATTATTTTGGCTTCTTTAGTTGAACGGGAAGCCAGACAACCGGCAACACGAGAAAAAATTGCCGGAATTATTTTAAAAAGATATCTGGCCGACTGGCCTCTTCAAATTGATGCAACAGTTCAATATATACTTGGCTACCAACCAAATGAAAAGTCTTGGTGGAAAAAGGAGTTGACCGAAGAAGACCTAAAAATTAACTCTCTTTTTAATACTTATAAACACCCAGGGTTGCCTCCAGAACCAATATGTAGTCCTAGCCTGTCATCGATCGAAGCCGTCATCAACGCCAACTCAAATACGCCTTACTGGTATTACATCACCGATCCCCAGGGCGTCATGCACTACGCCATCACCTTAGAGGAACACGAAGCTAATATTCAAAAATACTTAAGATAATTAAAAATCATTCCAAAGCATCTGGTTGTAGACTTCGTGGTGATAGATGACTTCGGAATTCTTGACTTTGGTACCCAGGTCAACAGGTGATCTGTCTGCTGCCTTTTGCTTAAGATCTATAAACTTTTTCTTCATCTCTTCACCCAGTATTTTTTCTACCAAATCACTCTGACGGAAATAGCTAATAGCCGTATTAATGTCACCAGGTAAAAATTTAGCTCGAGGTCGCTTTTCTTTATCAACTTTTTCGACTTCGCCCTCAAGGCCAGTTTTAATTAATGAATATAATAATAGATATGGATTAGCATCTGTTCCAACACTTCTTACCTCAATCCTCGCCGACTTTTCATTATGTAATGGAACTCTGATCATCGCTCCCCGATCGATCTCTGAAACTTTAATTTCATTAGGAGCTTCAAAATGGGGATCAAGCCTTCTATAAGCATTGACACTGCTGTTTAAAATTAAACAGATGTCATTAGCATTAGACAA
>CAYIMI010000151.1:0-2122 GCA_964364445.1 uncultured Gammaproteobacteria bacterium | reverse complement strand
TCAGATGTGGTTTTAATAGATAATTCTTTTTTGCATGCTTTAGATCATTTTAAAAAGGATCAAAATATTTTTGCAGTTGGCTTTGCTCAGATTGAAAAAGATGGTAAAATCGTCGGCTCTAATCGAGCTTACTTCAATAACGGTCTTATCCACCACTCTCATCTATCATCTATCATCTATCATCTATCATCAAATTTTTGGGCTGAGGGTGGTTCATCGATCTTCAATAAAAAACTGTTTATCTACTTAGGATTACTTGATGAACTTTATAATCCTTTTTATTGGGAAGATATTGATTTATCATACCGTGCTTGGAAAGCTGGATATAAAATCTTTTATGATCCAAATATAAAAGTTGAACATCACCATGAATCAACTATTGGAAAATATTTTGATAAATCTAAGATTTTAAGAACTGCTTTCCGTAATCAGCTCATCTTTCACTGGAAAAATTTGACAGATAAAAATTTAATTCAAAAACATTTATTTAATATTCCTAAATTTATTTTTGTTCCAGGATTTTTTGATGCACTTGTAAAATTACCAAAGATTTTGAAATCAAGAAAAAAAACGGTAAAATTATTTATAAAAAGTGATAAAGAGATATTGAGTCTGTTTGGTTAAAAAACGCAGATATCTATTTTTAAGACTATCGCCAGGGGCCCCTATAGGGGTGTGGCGGTCGAAAAAATACGATATCAAGCTTTTTAAAAAATATGTTCAAAAAATATTTAACCCCGATTTTATTAATAATAATTTCTCTTCTTTCTATTGGTCTTTTTCTTTACAAAATGAGTGTCTCCCCTCCTGCTTTAAACGCCGACGAAGCGGCTAATGCATATGATGCATACTCGATTTTAAAAACTGGCAAAGATCAGTATGGAAATACTATGCCTTTAAGATTTAAGTCTTTTGGTGATTATAAACTACCTTTATTAACTTACTTAGCTATTCCGTTTATCAAAATATTTGGATTAACCGAAATCGGGATCAGAATGGTCAACTTTCCTTTTGCCCTATTATTTCCTTTAATTATTTTCTTATTGACTCAAGAATTATTTAATAAAAAAAACATTTCTTTATTGGCCGCATTTTTTTCCGCTTTTGCGCCAGGTCTTCAGCTCCTTGGCCGCCAAGCTCATGAAGGATATATAACAGTGTTCTTTCTAACAATATCATTGTATTATTTTTTAAAATTTATACGAACTCAAAAGGTTTTAAATTTTTCATTTTTCATCTTTCATTTTTCACTTGCGTTATTTGGTTATCATTCTACCCGCCTTTGGGCCGGTTTTTATTTTCTTTTATTCCTATTTTTTATATTAAAAAAAAGGCTTTCAAAATGGTTTCTTTTAGTTTTTGTTTTTGCTGTGTTTCTTTTTGGAATTACAGATATTTTATATAAACCAACTCGAATTCAAAATTTATTATTTTTTAATAATTTAGGTTTTTCGTTAAAGATCAATGAACTACGTGGAGAAGGTGGAAGTCAGCTTTTTTATAACAAATTAACTATAGGAGCTAAAGATTTTAGCTCAAATTATTTAAAATATTTCTCTCCGCAATTTTTAGTTATTAACGGTGATGAAAACCCCCGCTTTGGATTTCCAGGAATCTCACCCATAACGACTGTCGAATATGTCTTTGTTTTTATCGGACTTTATTATCTATTTAAAAATAAAGAAAAATGGTGCTATCTAATTTTGTTAATACTTCTTTTTTCACCAATTAGCGCCTCTCTCAGCTGGGCCGGTGAATCTGTCAGTCGATCAGCTTTCATCTTTATTCCAATTATTATAATTTCAGCTTACGGCGTAATAAATTTATTACATAAAAAAAGCATTTTCTTATACTTAATACTTACTACTTTCTACTTAATACTTTCTTTTTATTCTTGGGATTTTTACTTTAGCCATTATCCAAAAAGAGCTATTGTCCTTCGAGGATGGCAAGCAGGATATAAGGAATTAGGTAATTATATTAAAGCTAACTATAATCGTTATGATAAATTTTATATCACTAAAAAAAATGGGCAACCATATATTTTCCTACTTTTCTATCTTCAATACTCACCTGACAAATATCAAAAGGAGTCATCTTTATCCTCTCCAGATGAATATGG
>CAYIMI010000150.1:0-2178 GCA_964364445.1 uncultured Gammaproteobacteria bacterium | reverse complement strand
CGATGTTCTTAATTAGCTTCATGACTTAATTATACTTTGTAGCATCTTCATTATTCTTCCCGGATCAGCCTTTGATTTCAATTGCTTCATACAAATTCCAATAATCGCTTTTTGGTTATTGTCAAACACGGCTTGATTCTCTTTTATAACCTTTTTAATTTCTATGCCGAGCTCTTCATCGCTAATTTCAATCGGCAGGTAAACAGAGGCAAATTCTAATTGTTTTTTGCTATCTTCGGCCAGTTCTTTCCGTCCACCTTTTTCAAAAGCCTCGACTGACTCTTTTAATTCTTTAATTACCTTTCTCAAGACGCTCATCGTTTCTTCATCATTTAGTTCTCCGCCAGCTGGCGGATTTTTATCAATCTCTTTATTCTTTATCTGTGCTAAAATAAAGCGGAGAACATTAAGTTTGGTCTTTTCACCACTCTTGAGGGCGGTAATCTGATCATTTTGAAGTTTTTGTCTTAACATTTAATAATTATAGTCTCTATGGGAAAAAAAACAAGCAAAGACATAATATCACTATTTGGCAACATTCAAAGAGTAATCTCAAGTAGACCAGCTGTTGATCAAATGTACGCAGAAGTTCAAATGATGAAGTTTAAGATCAAACCGATCCAGGGAGACCTGATGTCTTTTAATTTAAAAAATGAACAGTTTATTGAAAGTTTATGGAGCTTAGGAAAGTTAGATGAATTTTTCTTTAGAGAAGTTCCAACTCTTTCAAAGAAAGAAAAAGAAGTTTTTATGAGGATTTTTGATAGTCTATATTTTAAATATCAACAACAGCTTAACGAGGCAAATCTTCAACAAAGAAAAGTGACCCTCACAAAAGCAGGGTTATTGGAACTCGAGATTTTTAAGGAAGGAAAGTTGAAAAAAAAAGTTAACTAACTTTATAATGAAAAAATTTCCAGTAGTTATTGATTTAGAAACAAAACATACATTCAGAGATTTTTCCGAACACGCAAAACTTGGTATTACCGTTTTGGCATTATTTGACTACAAAGATAAATCACAAAAGATTTTTACAGAAAAAGATATTAATAATCTTTTTCCTATTTTAGAAAATTGTTCGTACATCATTGGCTTTAATATTAATAGCTTTGATCTGCCAGTTTTACAACCATATTATCCAGGGGATATAAAGCACTTTAAGACATTTGATATTCTAGATGATATAAAAAGAATTTTAGGAAGAAGATTGTCTCTAAATGACACGATTCATGCAACTCTTGATAAGAAAAAAACCGGACATGGTCTGGAGGCAATTGATTTTTATAAAGAAGGTAAATGGGATGAATTAAAAAAGTATTGCATGGATGATGTAATGCTAACTAAAGAACTTTTTGAATATGGTGTTAATAATAAAAAAATTTCTTATTTAAATGAGAATGGGAAGGTTGATATTAAGGTTGATTGGGAAAAATATTTGGAAGATGAGGGAGGGGGGGAGATGCCGTTGACGTTGCCATTTTAAATATGATAACAACAGACAACATTTTAAGTATAAAAAAACCAAAATTAAAAGCGGAAATAATTGATGTGTTAAAAAATCGCTTTAGTCCAAGAGTCTTTTCGGAAGAAGAATTAAAGATCGAAGATTTAAATTCAATTATTGAAGCGGCTCATTGGGCCCCATCTTCAAGCAATCGTCAACCATGGTTTTTTTATGTGGCTAAAAGAGGCGGCAAAGGATTTGAAAAAATATTTAGTTGCTTGAGTGAAAGTAATTACTGGGCAAAAAAAACGAGCTATTTATTAGTCGGCTGTTATCTTGATGAAGATAAGAATGGAAAAAATAATTATGGGCAGTATGATCTAGGTCAGGCAGTTATGAGTTTGGTCGTTCAAGCGCAGTCATTAGGATATTATATTCATCAGATGGGTGGATTTAATAAAGATATGGTAAAAGAAGTATTAGCTATCAAATCGCCGGCTTTTCCATGGGTTGTGATTGCGGTTGGAAAAATTGGAGACTATTCCAAAGCCGATCAGATTTTAATAGATAAAGATAACAAAGAAAGAAAAAGAAAAGAAGACGTTATGATTGAAATTTAAAATTCTTAATTTTTATTTATTAATTCTTAATTCTACATATAACTAACACTAAGTTTATTATTGGGTTGGCGCCGATGGATGGAATTACTGACGCTCCCTTTCGTTATATTACTG
>CAYIMI010000149.1:0-2188 GCA_964364445.1 uncultured Gammaproteobacteria bacterium | reverse complement strand
CATACCCAAATTCTATCAAAAAAAGTCTTATTTAAAATTTCTATTTTTATACTCAATTCTTTTTTTAAAAAGATTTTCGCGAAACCCACCCGTCTTTATAAACTTTTCTTGTTGCGATCTCACAAGCTGATCTAAAAGATACCCCTCCTTAAAACATAAGGTGAGCATTAGATTGGCAAAAGATTCTGCTGATTGGATATGGGTCTCATAAGTCTTATGAGACATATGAGTCTCATTTGTATTTATTCGAATTCGTCTGATTTCTAAAACTTGCATATCATCTTTATTCCAAATCGATAGCCTATTTTGCCTAATATAATCTTTATAATCCTCCAATAATTCTCCAAAACTAGCTCTGGCAACTCCTGTTAACTTAATATTACTTTCAACACTAGGTTCAAGCGACCCTTCAACAATATTTTGCTTTCCACTTCTTGCCGCTTGTACCATCTGATCAGTCGTGCGAGATTTTTTGTCAATATATCTTTCGCAGAATAATACAGTTAAATCATAAATATCGGTCGCAAGCCAATAAACTATTAAAGATTTGTATCCGCCTTTCGAATTATTCATATTTGTCAAATTAGTCTAATAAGTCTCATTAGACCAATTGGTAAAAAACTAGTCAATCGCTTATAACCTACAAAAGTGTCTATTTAGATTGTTGGGAAGGGAATAAAATGACGATATACCCCCAAATTCTATCAAAAAAATGGGTTATCTGCTTTGGGGTCTCGACCGAAGCTAAAAGAAGACAGTCTTATTTAAGACTGTCTTTATAAAGAGTGTCCTTTTTTAATCAAGGAACAACTTTTTGTAGGCTTTTATTTCTTCAAACGTCTCCTCCCTGTATCCCTCCACAAACCCTTGGTAAGAGTCAAAAGAAAAGCCCTTATTCTTTTCAAAGTCCGAAAGGAAATATTTTTTATTTAACCAACTTACGGACATATTATTAACATAAGCTGAGTAACTTGACCAAGGATATGTAGACAAATTTTGTTTGTCAGCTAATATTTCTTGTGGATTAAGATGAATGTAACGGCCCAAATGTTGAAGATATCTTTCGTTAGTTATTAAAACCGCATTGTACCGACCTTGAAATAATGGTCCTACACGATTATATCTTGTGTTAAAATATTTGGAATATTTCGTTATTAGACTTCTCATAAAATCTTCCATATCATTGATATTTTTTTGTCTAATTTCTAAATGAAAATGATTTGGCATTAATACATAGCAAAGAAGCTCAATCTTGTTGAAATAATTTTTTAGTGCCATTAGTTTTGAAATCTTCTCGTTTTTTTGATCATCGGATAAATCAGCTCGTTTTTTTATTTCGATTATAGAATCGTCTTTACTAGTGAGGTAAAGCTTTAGGTAAGAAAGAAAAACTTTATAATCTTGCTCGTCTAAAAATATATTTCTTTTTTCCACACCACGGTTATAGACGTGATAAAATCCGTTTTCAATATATGTTTTTAAAGCGTTTTTACCTGGCATAATAAAGACAGTCTTATTAAAGACTGTCTTTAATTAAAAGTCTACCGCTTATAACCTACAAATATGCATAATTAGGGCGTGAAGACGGGAATTTTTTGACGATAGATACCCGACCCAAATTCTATCAAAAAAATGGGGTTATTTTTTTCCTAACTGTTTATCAACCTTAGCAAAAAAAATAAGCATAAGTAAAAAAGCAATCAGAAGCAAAACAAAGGGAACTTGCTGTTGTTTAAAAAAAACGTCAAAGTTAAACATATTTTTCTATAATTTGTTGGAACTTAACTGCCAACAAATAAATTATAACTATTAATAATAAATAAAACAATAAATTTATAAAACTTTTAAGTGTGATTAACGTAAAAATGAGAGCAGAACATAAGTTTGATAACACTGATTGGATTACTTTTAAATGAGATAAATATAATTTCATTATTCCAATAATAAATAATGTTTTATACGTAGTCTACCGCTTATAACCTACAAAAGTAGTCTAACGGATTGTTGGAAAGCTAAAAAAATCACGATATACCATCACCTCATTTAGTATACCCAAATTCTATCAAAAAAATGAAGTTATTTTTTGCTTGGTTCTTTTCTAAAAAGTAATTATGTATATTTTTTAACTAAAATCCCACCAATGATAACGGTAATTATAAGAGCCAATAAATACCAAGATAGATTATCC
>CAYIMI010000148.1:0-2204 GCA_964364445.1 uncultured Gammaproteobacteria bacterium | reverse complement strand
CACCACTATCTAGATTCAGGGCGTTTTGAATTCCCATTGTATGGAGAACGTGAGCAGCTTCGGCAACGGTTGCATTAAAGACAACACCAATATAAGCAGTTGAGCCTGATGCACCGACAAAACTTCGGTTACCTTTTGATCCTCTTTTCGGTTCTCCATCACCATTAAAAACTATATTTCCTCCGGAAACTAATAAAGGCTGCATAGCTAGTACAGCATCAACTCCCGTATCTCTCCCCCATTCAAGGGACTGTCCTACAAATCTGGCAGAGTTTCCGGAAAAAATAACCGCCGGAACAGTACTATATACATTGTTATCAGAATTTAAATACTTTTTATTTTTATTCATCGCCAGTGTATCAAAAGAATTTTTTTTATCGGAGCAACTAGGATAATCGGCAGGGCAGAAATATGAGCCATTTATTCCGGCATAAGCTCCTGATCGTGAAACATAATCACCCAATGACATAACAGGACAATCATTTTTACAGTCGGAATCTGAGGCGGTGTCAACGACTACTCTGGTTGAATTAAGATCAGCAGAAACAATACCGACCAAAAAGTCTCCAACATCAGACTTAACAACTTGACTTGAATAGCCGCTCCCAGGTGGTGTATTACTTTCAGGAACATTGGCCGGGATTTGAAATGAAGCTAATATTTTTTGTTTTTCTGTGCCAATTTCTTTTTCAAAAGTTAGTAAATCTGCTTCAGCTGACGAATAATTTCTTTTTGAAAGCAGACTTAAAATATCCGCAAAAGCTGAGTCAAACTTTTCAGTTTTTTTAGTAACGTTTTTAAGATCAAGTAATTTCTCATATGCAGTTACTGCTTTAGTGTAAGTTATTTCGATACTTTTTACTTTACTTTCAAGATCTTTATTTATTTTGTATTGATCTTGAGATTTTAGATTTTTTAAATCCATGGAGACTCTTTTTAATGATAAATCAAGTTTTATTTTATTTGACTGCATCAAAATTATTTGACTGGTGGTTTTTTTATAATAAAAAAAAGCAAGTAAAAAAATAGTTAATGAAGTAATTACAAAAAACAAAACATTAATATTTAATTTAAATTTTTTAAAGAATTTCCTCATTAACATTAAGTTTAGCAGATTTTTTATTGCTTAAATTTACCCTTGGAATTTTTGCAGCGGTTGGCTTTTATGTAACACTCGTATTGACAAGTTGGATCATTGGGATAAATTTTTGGGCATTCACTCAAAGTTGGGATGACATAAGATTCACATTGACCTTCGGGATTTGGGCCTGCAGCCGGTCCGCAAACATATTGAATTGGTGTTGGAGAAGGCGTTAATGATGTTGGCAAAGGTGGTGGATTAGTGGGACTTGGTGAAATTGGAGCTTCGCAATAATCTAGGGAAACATTGGAGCTGGAAACTCCAAAATTATATGTACAGTTAGGACCACATCCATTTTCGCATCCTGTCATATAGATACTTGGATCTTCGGGTCTTTCCAATTTTGCATAAAGTTTAAAATATGGACTGCAATTTTCACCAGTTGTGATATATGGATAAAAAGAATTATTTTTTGGGTCGCAAGGTATTCCTGCTAATATATTTGTACTTCCCACTGAAAAAACATTTCCGCATTCAGGTAATCTCTCTGGATAACAATTGGTTGAGTCATAATATTCTTCAAGGCCTTTCTGAATTAGATTGATATCAAGCTTTCGTTTTCCATCACGAGCTTTTTGAAGTTGAGCTAAAATTGGAGGTGCAATAATTAGTAAAAGTAGGCCAATAATTGAAATAACAACAAGAATCTCAATCAAACTTAATCCCTTAATTTTTTTAAAAATCTTCATAGTGGTCGCTAATGGATTTGAACCATTAACCTCTTCAATGTGAATGAAGCGCTCTACCGTTGAGCTAAAGGCCCTTGTATAAATAATTATACAAAACCCGCTTGTATTATAGAGCTAGTTTTCTTAGAATTAATTCTTATGAAAGCAATAAAATCGATCATTGATTTTGTCATGGATATTCTTGAGACAGTTGTTTTTGTTGGATCGATGTTTATTGTTGTTTACTTATTTATATTAACACCAAATCAGGTTAAAGGTGCTTCTATGGATAACACCTTTCATACTGGTGACTATATTTTAACAAGTAGAATAACATACAAATTTAGGAAAATGGAACGAGGAGATGTAGTGGTTTTTAAATCTCCAAAAAATCC
>CAYIMI010000147.1:0-2237 GCA_964364445.1 uncultured Gammaproteobacteria bacterium | reverse complement strand
ATACATATACCAGGTGGGAATAGCTTTTACAGTAAACAAAGCGCCGATGGCTCCAGCCAGTTGGGGGAGGATGAGAGAAAGAATAAATTTTAGCATCTTATAAACATAGTAACAAAAATAAAATTGTTTATACAACGGCGTCGATTGAAGATTCATTGCTAAAGACCATCGCCAGGCGGTCGATCCCAATCCCGACTCCGGCATATGATTTTTTGCCCATAATTTTTAGAGAGGTTAAAAACTCTTCATCTATTGGTAGTTTTTTCAAAGCTTGCTGATTCTCGAATACTTTACGTAAAGATTTAACGTCTGTATTTTCCGTATTACCGTTTCCGATCTCGATTCCTTTGATATAACACTCAAAACGCTCGGCAAAAATAGGGTTATTTTTCTGTGGCTTACAGAGGGGTGATAAACGTGCCGGAAAATCGATGAGAAATAGAGGCTCTTCTGGTAGTTTTGATTCAATCTCATTGACAAATAATTGATCATAATTTTGTGCCCAGGTTGGATCACTAATGGCTTTTTCCAAGTTTATATTTAAATATTTTTTAAATAATTCTTTGAGAGAAAACACAGACCATTTTTTATTAAAGACATTAGGTTTTAAATAAGCAAAAAATTTTTCTACATCGGCCATGATATCCGTGTAAACAGCATCTTCTCGATACCACTCGAGCATGAGAAATTCCGGGTTGTGTAGACTGCCTAATCTCTCAAGGTTGCGAAACGATTTTGAGATGGAGAAACAATTGCCAATGCCTTGGGCCAGCATCTTTTTGATGCCTCGTTCTGGAGACATGGGTAAATAAAAAGTTTTTTCGCCAGTGGATGTCTTCCACGTCGTTGAAAAAGGAGAGAGGTTTGGCTCAAGTGGTAAAGCTTCATTCAACATGTCAGGAATCACTTCATGGAAATCCTGCTCATAAAAAAATGACCTGATAGCTTTTATTATTTCTTCTTTAATTAAGTATGGCTGGATGTTTTTCATATAATTTTTTTATTCCGCACATAAACTCCGTTTGGCTACAACCCAAACAAGGTCCTCCAATCCGTTTTTTTAGCGCTTCAAAGATATTTTCAATTTTATCATCAATCATTCCAATTGGGCGAAAACCTTCACAACATCCATATATCTTACCAGTTGAAGCCAAAGCAACTTGATAACAACCAAGTTCTTTCGGAGGAAACACTCTTCTTGTTCTTGTTATTTCAATTAATTCCTCTTCGCTTAAAAAATCAAATTCATCGACCGTTCCTTCGATATTGGAAACAGGATGATTTAATAAATATTCCAGTGGTTTACGGGGGTGATAGGTGACATCAATGGGGCCAAGATGTTTTTCCATAAATTTTTCAAATTGGTCGATAATCGGGTAATTTTGTTTAGTAACAATACTAAAAATTTCGGTATGAAAACCTTTTTTTTGGGATTTTTTCAAAAATTTCATACTTTTGTCAAAGTTTCCAGCCCCCCGATTCTTATCATGATAAGGCTTTAAACCATCAATTGAAACTATCATTTTGTTCAGATTGGGATTTTCTATCTCATTCAACCGGTCAATCGTGCCGTTGGTAATTGTTTGAACAAAAATTCCTTTTTGAGTCAGGGTATTAACCAAATGGGGAAAATATTTTAAGGCAAATACTTCGCCTCCGCAGAATGTAACGGTCTGGAGTTCGTAGGCTTTTTGATATCTATCAATGAATTCCAAAATCGCCTCCTCAGAAAGGATTGGATCGGTTTTCCTTGTATAACATATTTTGCACTTGATATTGCATTTTTCCAATGGATTGATATAGAGGTGGTGAAGAACTTTTTCCAACTGTAGGTCGATAGGGGATTTCATACAGAGGATATTATAGAGGAATAGAATTATATTTTTCTTTCATTGCTTATTTTAGAAATTACTACTATCATCACAGAATGAATGGACTGGAAAGACGTAGTAGACAACTAAGTCCGCCAGGCATGATTAACAAATCGCTAAAAGAATTACAATTAAGACGAGAATTTTCTTTTCTTCAAAGTGAAATGATAGGTCAGATGGACTCTCTCAGATCACCTATAAGTGGCCTATATCACAATTGGCAAGACTCCGATGGTAATAATAGTGGTTATTCGCTAATTCCAGATACCGCCTATGGTATGTTAGGAGAGTTAATAGGATTTAAAACTGGCAAAAGAACCAGAGAGGATACGACTAGTCGGTTGGCTCTTACTCTCTCTTCATTAG
>CAYIMI010000146.1:0-2246 GCA_964364445.1 uncultured Gammaproteobacteria bacterium | reverse complement strand
ATAAATAACAACCATTGCTCCAATCACGGCAACAACAAGACTATAAAAATTAAACCCTGTTACGCCGGATTGACCAAAAAAATTCATGATAAAACCACCGACCATTGCTCCAACTATACCCATAATTATATCCATCATTGTCCCCTGATTGGAGTCAGTTTTCATGATCATTGATGCAATCCATCCAGCCAATGCTCCAAAAATTACCCAAAGTATGATTCCCATATGTTTAATTTTTTAAACTATTAATTTAAAACTACTTACTTTGCTGTACATTCACATCAATCTTACTTGGTATATTAATCTGCGGACTACCCATCTGTCTTATTGCCGGAAATCCATAAATAAAAAATAGATATGCAACAACGAACAAGGCAATAAGCCCAATAATCATTCCCAGACCTCCATTGGAATCATTTGAAGAAGGTGGATTATTTACTACTGTTGTCATATATTTCACCCCCTTTAGAAATTCTATTCCTAAATTTATTACTTTGCGGCTTTTTTAACATCCTTTACTGCGCTAGCTAAATATTTTTTTACTGACTTTGTTACTCTCTCCACTTTTCCTTTGCCTTCAGTAAAATTTTCTTCCACTTCATTTTTTTTTGATTTTACTTGTTTTTCCATATTTTCTACATAACCCTTTACTTGTTTTTTTACATTATCAAGTACTTTTTTTACCTTTTCTTGATTCTTTTTATCTTCTAGAATTATTGCTCCGGCAACGGCAACACCAGCTCCTACGACAGCACCGGCTACAGCAGCAACCACTGGATTAACTCCACCCTTTTGATTATTATCTTTCATATATTTTCACCTCCTTCATTTATTTTTAAATTTTTTAATTCATTTTTAATCTACTTATTGATTATCAACTGTTTTATCTACTTCTTCTGGATTCGTCGGCTTAACTAATTGAAAGAGGTCAACTATTCCATAAGCAACTATAAAATAAACTGCCATGGCAATAAGTGTTGACCACTCAAATACTAAAGCCGAGCTTACCGTTGTCCCTAGTATTCCAGCGAAAGGCAGTGCAAACGGACCGCTGATTGAATAGATAAAACTGGTAAATCCACTAAATGCGTTTGCTCCTAAAAGCTTGAGTAATACTCTAAATGCTAGAAGTACTTCGACAACACCTAATATATACCAGATAATCTGATAGCTTCTAAATATCGCTTTTTTGGTTTGATATGTTTTTTGTGGAGAGTCTACTACAACTTCTTGTGTCATATACTTCACCCCCTCTAATTTTTATAAAATTATTTTTACTTTTTTAATGACAGTTTTTTTAGGTAGATATTTTACCAAAGCTATTTCGACTAGTTCGGTTAAGGTTCTCCCCTCAACTACAGCTTGAGCTCGGGCGTGTGTCAATAAGGCAGGAATAAGAAAGAGGGTTACTCGCTGTTTTTTACTAGTTGCCATACTTCAAATACTACAACTAGTTGAAGTACTTGTCAAGTAACAATTTAGTGGGCAATATCTGCAAATACCACCAAACGTTTACTATAGCTTTTTTTAATTCCATCCCACACGCCATCGCAGGTAATAAGATTGAGATGAGCACTATCGCTCGAATTAAAAACATCATTCGCGTACCCGGGATCATAGGTACGGCTTTCTCGAACTACGAAGGTAATTGTTTTTCCTTTATCATCTTCAATAAATAGCTTATCTCCCTTTTTTAATTTATCCAAATTAGCAAACACTCCTTCTTCACCATTTTTTCCATTGAAGTGTCCGGCAATAACAGCACTACCTTTCTCCCCTGGTCGTGGTCCAAGTTTAAACCATCCCGCGTCTAAAGCATTGTTTGGAACTTCCATTTCTCCCGTTTGAGTAACGCCTAGATGTTGAATACCAGTATTGACATTGATTGCGGGTATCGTCAGACGCATCGGTAAAACTGGAGAAGCTTTGTTTACTACTTGGGTTTGAGATAATGATTTCTCGTTAGTACCTTGGGGAAAATAAAAAAGAAGTAATAGAAAAAAGACTGTAAAGGCTATTATTTTCAATGGCCACCTAACGTAAGCTTTTAATTTACGGATAAACATCTATATTTAGAGTAGTCCCCATGAGGAGCAAACCCTGTATTTGGCAGGCTTGGATTCTTTGAATTAGATTCTTTATTATTAGACCATCCTCCCGGCGCACATCCATACCCGCCACGAATTTTAAAGTAATAGGTCGTATTCGGATTTAAATCATTTATAGTAAAACTCATGGCTCCCGTC
>CAYIMI010000145.1:0-2268 GCA_964364445.1 uncultured Gammaproteobacteria bacterium | reverse complement strand
ACGCTCTTATAGAAAAAAACCGGTAAAAATCAGAAATATAAACTATCAAAAACTTTTAGTACTTACTGTTAAAGAAAAATACTTTAGCTTATTTCTTGGGTTATTGGCTTCGCTAATTATTTCTTCATTAACTTACAAAATGTTCCTAAAAAATATTCGATTTAATTTTGCCTTTAAGATCCCAACGTTTAAGTTTGGATCAAAAATGGTAAAAAATAAAGTTGTTGTTCAAAAACCATTAAAAACATATACTGTCCAAGAAGGTGACGATCTTTGGAATATTTCAGAAAAATTTTATGGATCTGGTTTTAATGCGTATGATATTTCTGTTGCCAATAAAATTTCCGACTCCTCAAATTTGGAAGTTGGTGTAAAATTAGTTATTCCTCAAGTCACACCTCGACAGGCAACTGTTGGAGAAATTTCAGATTTAGCTGCATCTGAAATAACATATATCGAAAATAAATATATAGTCCAACCAGGCGATTCTCTTTCTATAATTTCACAAAAAGTCTACGGGGATTTATTTTCATGGCCAATAATCATGAACGCAAATAATCTTTTATCTCCTGATGCTATTGAGGCCGGTATGGTTCTTATAATCCCACGCTAATCTTCTTTATTGTATAATTTATTTATCTAGCGGGATTAGTACACCGGTAGTACGCTACCTTCCCAAGGTAGAGAAAGGGGTTCAATTCCCCTATCCTGCTCAAATTTTGCCGACGTAGCTCACTTGGTAGAGCAACTGTATCGTAAACAGTAGGTAGTCAGTTCGACTCTGACCGTCGGCTCCCCCCGAACCGCCTCCGCTTGCGCTTCGGCGGTTTTAAAATCCCCCCCTTCCAGTTTTGAGGACGGCATTTTTTTAACCAATTATTTATTTTTATCTTTTGTAACCTTTTTTATTTCTAAATTCATTACTTTCTTTTCTGAAGTCATGCTTGAACTGAACTTCGCAAATTCAAAGAACATGAATGAAAAAAGTAAAATCATAATAAACGGTGCAATAATCGAAAGATAGTTTTTCTTGCCCGGTTTATATCCACGAAGGAGTAACGAATTAGTTACTACTGAAATGGATGATAGAGCCATCGCCAGTCCGGCCAGCTCCGGTTTAAGAATTATTCCCAACCCTGCAAAGACACGAGCGGCAACGGGAATTCCCATGACGTTATAAAACAGGGCAAAGAACATGTTTTGTTTGATCTTATTCATGGTGGTTTTGGATAGATCAATAGCGTTAGCTACGTCTCTTAAATCATTTTTGATGATGACAATTCCACCTGATTCCATGGCAACATCTGTCCCTGAACCCATCGCAATGCCCAGATCTGCTTGAGCAAGAGCCGGCGCATCATTAATTCCATCACCAACCATGGCAACCTTTTTACCTTCGTCTTGTAATCTTTTAACATTTTTCGCCTTATCTTCCGGTAATACTTCGGCAAGAACATTTGTTATACCCACTTGTACGGCGATTGCTTTGGCTGTCCGTTCGTTATCTCCGGTAATCATATATACTTCAATCCCAAGTTTTTTCAATTTTTCCACCGCTTCTTTTGAAGTTTCCTTCACGGTATCGGCAACGCCAATCAGCCCCAATATTTCTGTTTTGTTGGCAAGGATCATGACAGTTTTACCTTGTTCTTCAAGCCGGCTCATTTTTCTATTAATCTTTTCAACAGGTAATCCAATAATGTCACTAACTAATTTACGATTTCCAAAATAGTATTCCACTGGACCGATATTTCCCTGAACGCCATGTCCGGGAATAGCTTTGAATTCTTCAACTATTTCTAAATCAAGAGCTTCTTTTTCTGCCTCATTATAAATTGCCTCGGCCAACGGATGTTCCGACTGTTTTTCGAGAGCAGCGGCAATGGATAAAATTTCATCCTCATCCAAGTCCCTTAAGCTTTCAATATCGGTCACAACCGGTTTACCATTTGTCAGCGTTCCGGTTTTATCAAATACGATTGTATTAATATGACAGGCGGCTTCAAGAGGTTCGCCACCTTTAATAAGCAGTCCATGTTCAGCGCCCTTTCCGGTTCCAACCATAATTGCCGTAGGCGTTGCCAACCCTAGAGCACACGGACAGGCAATAACTATTACTGCAGTAAAAGCCATGAGAGCAAAACTCAAGGTGGCACCAAGTAAAAAGTACCAAATACCAAATGTTAGAATGGCGATCATTATAACTATAGGAACAAAATAGGCCGAAATTTTATCGGCAAAGGCTTGAATAGGTGCCTTTGAACCTTG
>CAYIMI010000144.1:0-2299 GCA_964364445.1 uncultured Gammaproteobacteria bacterium | reverse complement strand
TATAATGATATCTGTGCCATTTTTGCTTCATTACATCCATTTTTTTAGTATATCAAAAGATTTAATTAAAATTATAAAAAATGCCGACTTCCCCGACCGGAAAAGGAATGAATCAGAAAACCGCTGGAGTTGAAAGGAATTGAAGTGTGGGTGCGGATGGAATCGAACCATCGCTCTGTTCTTTATCAGAGAACTGTTTTACCATTAAACTACGCACCCTAAAAACTCTCAAAAATTATAGCATATTGTTTCATAGTTTTATATATAATAAGGACTGGAAAGGTAATTTTAGTCTGGATTCCCGCCTCCGCGGGAATGACACAAATAACCAAGCTTATGTTATATTTTTCTGAAATTGTTAATAAAAAGGTTTATACAGAAGACAATATTCATATAGGCTATTTGGAAGATATAATATTTTTAGTGGCAGAAAACCCACTTGTCACAAAGATTGTAATTAAAAATAAAGATAATCAAAGATTAATTATCTCGACCGACTATCTTCAAAAGATCGATAAAAATCTAATTATTGAAAAAGAATTTTTGGTTACTTCTCTTGAGGAAAATGAATTATATTTAGTAAAAAATTTGCTTGATAAACAAATTATCGACTTAAAGGGTAATAAAATTGTCCGAGTCAATGATGTAGCTTTGCAGGATGAAGAAAAACTATCTATTGCCGGCGTTGATGTAGGAATTTTCGGAATCTTTAGACGACTTCGAATAGGGGCTGATAATTTTTATAAAATTGCCGCCCTTTTTCATATTAAATTAGCTTCTCAGTTTCTATCTTGGGCGGATATTCAACCATTAGAATTAATCAGAGGCAACGTTAAACTTCGAAAAAAAGAAGAAAAATTAGAAAAAATTAGACCGGAAGACTTGGCTGATTATTTGGAAAAAACAAACGTTATCAATGCCAGGAAATTTTTGAAGATCTTAGACACAGAAAAAGCGGCTGAAGTAATTGGAAACTTAAATATTAATTATCAAACAGCCCTTTTTAAAAACTTTCAATCAGAAAAAGCCGCTAAGTTGATAACTTTTTTGGATCCGGATGAAGCCGTTGATGTTCTTCTAACATTGTCAAAAAAGAAACGTGAAGAGGTCATGACAAAATTACCTCCAAAAAATAAAGAAAAAATATTACATCTCTTTAATCTCTCAAAGGATCCGATCGGTGGCTTGGTTACGACAGAATATTTGACCGTTTTTCCTGAAGATACTGTTCGTCAAGTAACCGATAAAATTAAAAATGAAGCCAAAGATTTTTCTTCGCTGTATTGTGTTTATGTTGTTAATAAAGAAAAGCAGTTAACAGGAGCTTTGAGTTTGCATGAGATATTAAGACAACATCCGGATACACCTTTATACAAATTTATGACCCAGAATTTGATTGTGATCCATCTGACAACGCCAATTGAAATTGCCATGAATAAATTTTTGAAATATCATCTATCTTCTCTGCCCGTTATCAATCAAGAAAAACGGATGGAAGGGATTGTAAACTTTGATGATATTACAAGTTATATTCTGGAAAGGATCAAGTAGTTATGAAAAAATTAATTGTAGTAGCCGATTTGGCTTTTGATGCCCTTTCCCGTGCCGAAATTAGAATAACAGTTGAAGGTTTCTTAAAAGATTCAAATGCTTCCAATATTAGTTTTGTTGGTTCGACTCCTTCAACAATTCATACAGGTTTCTTGCTCAATCAGCTCGTTGAAGATGTAGAAAGATATGGGAGACCAATGGAGACGGTGATTTTTCAAAATACCGATCCCCGCCTCCATTCAACGCAGAGTATCGAGAAAGCGTCGGGTGCGAAACCCGTCATTATCAAACTAAAATCGGGCATATATTTACTTGGGCCTAATTCAGGCTATGATTTTTCAATGATCAAAAATAGGATTGAAGAACTTTTTATTTATAAAGGTCTGAACGAAAAAGGTCAGTTTCATTCCCGTGATTTATTTTCAAGAATATCAGCTCATTTAATGGACTATCTTGAAGACGAATTGGAATTAGAAGAAATCAACACGGATGTTATTCCCGAGCTTGATCAATTTTATATCGGTCATATCGATAATTTTGGAAATATTAAAACAACTATTGTTGAGGAAGATTTTAAAGGTAAATATGAATACGAAGAAGTAGTTGGTTTAAAAATAAACCAAATCGTAAAGAAAGCAAAATATGTTCCAAATTTGTTTGGCGGAGTTCCCGGAGAATTAGTCGTTTATCCCGGTTCTTCTGGAAAAAAAGATAATCGGTTCCTCGAAATCAGCATCTGGCGCCACTT
>CAYIMI010000143.1:0-2318 GCA_964364445.1 uncultured Gammaproteobacteria bacterium | reverse complement strand
GAAGCGCTGAGTAACTATCAAGGAGTGATGATTCTCGTTTCCCACGTCCCAGATTTTGTTTCTCAAGTAAGAATTGACGAAGTACTCGATTTGGAAAAATAATTTTAAGGAGCAGCCATCGGCGTTAAATTTTCAGCAAATTTACTTATATCAAATTTAAATATAAATACTGCAATAAATATACTTCCTACGATAACAATTATTGCTAATAAATAAATCAAAAAAGAACCTAAAGAAATATCTTGATTAATATTTTTTGCATTCATAATCAAATACTAACATATTTAAAAAATTTTGATTTTTAATCTTGACAACTATTATAAAATAGGTATAATCTAGGTATTAATTAAGTTATATTTAGTATTATGAACGGCAATCAAGCGCAGATAAAAATAAGTGTCTCAGAACAATTAAACGAACTTCTCAAAAGTAAAGCCACCCGTCTCGGAGTGCCGGTAACTCAATTGATCAAATATATTATTATCAAGGATATTGAAGACGAAACCCCTGTTTTTACCGCCTCTTCACAACTTGAAAAAATATCAGAGAAAGCAATTAAAGAATTAAATAGTTCGATAGTTGTTAATGACATTGATGATTTTTTTCAAAATTTATAAAAATTCATGAAAATAAGATTCTCGCCAGATTTTATTAAAATTCTTAAAAAAATAAAACTAACAGACAAAACTTTAATTGATCAAGTCAATAAACAACTCAAATTATTTCAACTTCATCCACAACACCCATCCCTAAGGACTCATAAATTAACCGGCAAAATGAAAAATCGTTGGAGTATATCTTTATCAAAAAGCTTAAGAATGATTTATATTTTATTGGAAAAAAACGAGGCTTATTTTATTGCCATAGGCACTCACGATAAAGTTTATCGTTAATCTCAATTAAAATTTATGAAAATCTTAGTTTTTACAGAGGGAACAGTCCTCATGCATGCATTGGCTAAAGGAGTTGGCCGGGAAGAACGGGTAAGACAATCGCAAAATATTATTAATCGACTTAAAATAACTCCTGGATCAGTTCGTGATTTTGAAAATTATATTCCAATTGGTAACGCGGTTGAAAAACTTAAATCCTGGAAACAGCAAGGAGCAAAATTTTTTTATTTAACTTCTAGAACAATAAAATCAGAAATAGAAACTATTGAAAAAATATTATCAAAAAATAATTTTCCCGACTGTCAAAATCTTTATTTTCGCAAACTTGGAGAAAATTATAAAGATATCGCCGAAAGACTAATGCCGGATGTTTTAATTGAGGACAACTGTGAAAGTATCGGAGGAAAAAAAGAGATGGTTTACCCTCATATAAAAAAAGAATTAAAACCTAAAATAAAATCTGTAGTTATTAAAGAATTTGAAGGGGTAGATAATTTGCCTGTAGATATTTCTTTACTGTAACCCACCCCACTCGACTAACGTAAATCCGTGGCGGATAAATTTATTGAACTGTTGTGGAATTGGATCAACAATTGGTTTGTACTTAAGAGGTTTGAAATCCAAAAAGACTCGAAGTACTGAATTCGGAACGGGATTAATATTCATCGGAATAAACTTATTCATCTGATCTGTTGTCAAGAAACTGATTCTGTAATAAGGAGCATTTTTCTCTTTCATTTTCGGCACCCAGTAAGAGGTCATGTCGTTTGATTCTTGCTTCGTAAGTCCAATCTCTTTTAATTTTTGATCCATAAAAATTTTTAAATTTTTTCTCTCAACCACCCATCCCCCGTCCGCTTTTGGATACGTGTTTTGCTCACTTTTTCCTGACCAATAAATATATGGATAGTTATTTGTTTTGCATGCGCTACCTGCATATTCTGATCCGAATTTTAAACTATCAATTTTTGAACAGTCAGTATACTGCGGTTGAAGATCAGACAGTGTTCCATTAGGTTGAGCGTTAACATACCAGCCGTCATTATAAAAAGGAATCTGCGTATTTAATGTCATTGGGGATGTAAAAGAAAGGTGAACGTCGATTGGTTTTTCAGGGTAAAGATAGACAACCGGTTTACCGCAGCCGCCCATCAGTTTTATATCAAACTCCCCCATCACTCCCCACCTTCCCCAAACATCTTTAAAAATAAGAAGCGGGTGCTTGGCCACATATTCTTCAAAAGACGGTTTAGATTTACCGTCATTGACCGATTTATAAGTTTCATTGTCTATGTCAGTTTTAGTTTGATAGGCCAGTTCATAGAGTGGATGCTTGCTATCCTTTAGAAAATAAAGGGGATAGACGGACGAGGACGAGATAGATACTAGATCATCACTTTTCGGTAGATCAATAATAAAGGTACT
>CAYIMI010000142.1:0-2332 GCA_964364445.1 uncultured Gammaproteobacteria bacterium | reverse complement strand
ATTTGACTACTTTTCACCATTAATAAACTGCTATAATTTCTTCGTGGAAAGATTACTAAAAAAAACCCAGGACTTCATATTTGCCAAACAAAAAAGTATCTTCTCTTCAGCCGTATTACTGTCTTTTATGATTGTCCTGACAAGCCTTTCCGGATTTTTGCGTTACAGAATCCTGGCTGGCTATTTCAATATAGAGGAATTAGATATCTTTTTTGCCTCATTTCGAATTCCAGATATAATTTTTGAGATCTTGATTACTGGAGCCTTGACATCAACTTTTATCCCAATCTACGTAAAATATAAAGAAAATAAAAAAGAACTATCAGAAAACATTTCTTCAATCATTAACTTAATTTTTATTCTTTTGACTATTTTTGTCGTCATCGTCTCACTTTTTTTGAACAAGATCATACCAGCATTAACACCCGGATATGATTTGGTCAAAATGGAAAAGATAATTAACCTTTCAAGACTACTTCTTTTAGGCCAACTGCCATTTTTTGTTTTAGGCAATTTTTTAACAGGCATTGGTCAAGCCAATAAAACTTTCTTTTTATCTGCCTTAGCACCAATTATCTACAATTTGGCCATTATCTTCACAACAATATTCCTCTATCCGACCTTGTTCCTTTTAGCCCCGATCTGGGGTGTTATAATCGGAGCTTTTTTCCTTTTTGTTGTTCAAATTCCACTTTTTTTTAATGCCGATTTTAACTATCAATTTATTCTGAAAAAAACAAAGGGATTAGTTGAGTTTATTAAAATGGTTATACCTCGAGCTTTTACCGTCATAGTAGCTCAAATTGATGCGACCATTGATCTGACTTTAACTACTTTCTTAGGGTCAGGTGCTTATACAGTTTTTTATCTTGCCCAACACCTTCAACTTTTACCGGTCTCTGTGATTGGAATTGCTTTTGGGCAGGCGTCGCTTCCTTATCTGACAGAGATGTTCCAAGAAAAAAAAATTGAAGAATTTAAAAAAATTATTTCTGATTCAATACTTAACTTGTTTTATCTGACTGTTCCGATTGCTTTCTTTTTTATTTTTGCTAGAACCCCATTAGTCCGTTTATTTTTTGGTGGTCAGAAATTTGATTGGGAAGCAACTGTTTCAACCGCCGTTACTCTTTCTTATTTTTCTTTATCTCTACCTTTTCATGGTAGTTATTATTTTTTAACCCGTTGTTTTTACAGTATGCATGATAGCCGTACCCCATTTTACGTCAGTATTTTTTCAATTTTTATTAACACTTCGCTGAGCTTATTATCAATATTTGTATTTCATCTGCCAGTCTGGTCTTTAGCCTTATCATTCTCTATTAGTATGATTATAAATTCATCGCTCCTTTTTATCATCATTTCTTCAAGGCTTCATAGTTTAGGTTTAAGAAGTATGTTTATTGAGGTTGGTAAAATGTTTTTCTCCGCTTTTCTAGCCTCTTTTATTAGCTACTTTTCCATGAAATTTTTAGATGGTTTAATATTTGATACAAGCCGTACGATTAATGTTTTTCTTCTGCTTTCAACAGTTGCCTTAATTCATTTTGTACTATACTTATTCCTCTCCTGGTTATTTAATTTAAAAGAAATATACCTTCTAACGTCGCTTATATTAAAATTAAAAGAGTATCAGAAGAAGTTTACCGAAATTTATATTCAATATGAATGACGATAAAGAAAAACTTTTGGCGATTGAGGCAATTCAGAAAAAACTTTTAGGCAAAAAACTAAGCTATCCAGAAATCTATGCAGTCATGGATCAGATTTCTCATGAAAAACTTTCTGATGTTTTGACCACATATTTTGTTGCCTCTTCTTTTAAGGAAGGTTATACTCCCCAAGAACTTTTTTACTTTACCAAGGCAATGGTGGAAACTGGCAATAAGCTTCAATTCAAGGGTTTGGTTGCTGACAAACATTCTGTGGGGGGAATTGCTGGAACTAGAACAACGATGATCATTGTTCCAATTATTGCCGCGGCCGGATTTAAGATTCCTAAAATTTCCTCCCGTGCGATCACGACTCCAGCTGGTACTGCTGATGTTATGGAAGCGATTGCAACTGTCGAGTTTACCCCAAGACAAATTGAAAAAATTGTTAATGAGGTCGGAGGGTGTATAGCATGGAATGGAAAATTGGGGATAGCTCCGGCCGATGATATTATTATTCGAGTTGAAGAGCCTTTATCTTTTGAATCTTTCGATAAAATCATTATTTCCGTCATGGCTAAAAAAATTGCCGCCGGTACTACTCATTTAGTTTTAGATATACCCATCGGAAAAACTGCCAAAATTCATCGTTTTTCTGAAGGTGAAGAAGTTGCCCGAAA
>CAYIMI010000141.1:0-2333 GCA_964364445.1 uncultured Gammaproteobacteria bacterium | reverse complement strand
GTAAAAGCAATTTTCGGCTCCTTTTTGATTCATAAGTATCATTACGGGCGAACTTATAAATAGGAATATCGGCGTTGATTAAAAAAATTCCACCATCCATTATCCTGACAAAAGCATCATCGATCCTAAGTCCTCCTGATCGGGTCGATTTAACCTCAGCCCCTGTAAGAACAATACCAGCCTCATATTTTTCAATTTCCTTATAGTCGCGATGGAATTTTCGGTTAATGATTTTCATAAAACCATTATAGCATCAGATTGAAGAAGAAAATCAACGCGCAGTTGGACAGGGGGCAAATTCACATTTTGGTCCACTCCGGCCGACCGATGATCCGTCAGGGCAGATAAGGGCTTCTTGAGTACAGGCAATTTGACTTGTTGGAGCAGTGCCAGAAATAAAATACATAACCGTAGCTAAAATAATTATTATTAGTAAAGCTAGTAGACTTTTATTCATATAAGGTATTAATAATTTATTATAATATAAAAATGAGTTTTATAAAAAAACACCTTCTTTTTTTCTTGTTTTTACTTGGGCTTATTGTCCGTCTTTCGATAATTTTTTATGATTATAGTTGGGACGTTAATAATCATATGGTCTGGGCGAGAGATTTTCTTACTCGGGGTCCACAAAATTTTTATGAAACCCAGTCTTCAAATGTCTTTGCAACTTTAACTCCTAACTATCCTCCCTTAGCTATTTTTATTTTTGCAGTAATGAATCTCCTTAATCCTTTGATTCACAGCGCTTATTGGTGGCTAAATTTGAATATTTCTTTTATTCCTTCAAACATGATTTTTTTCCTGGAAAAACTTGTTTTTTTGGCAGCGTTAATGAAAGTTCCAGCGATTTTGGCTGATCTTGGAATTGCCTATCTTGTTCTACTTTTTGCCAAAAAAATAGTTACAAAAAATATAAAGCTCCGAATCATGAGCGCCTGCTTAATTCTTTTTAATCCAGCTTTTATTTATAACAGTGCTTTGTGGGGGCAGATTGATTCCATCCCGATTTTTTTTGTCATGTTATCTGTTTATTTTCTTCTTTATACAAAACGGAATACTGTTGCAACAATATTATTTACATTGGCGCTTCTTATTAAGCCAACCGCCCTGATTTTTTTACCTGTTTATACTATTATGTTTATCAAAAAATTTGGCATAAAAAAATCAATTATCAACTTATTTATAGTTAATATCATTTTTTGTTTATTTTTTCTTCCCTTCACTTTATCTCCATACGAAACTTATCTTAATAAAATCTTAGCCGCTCAAAGCCTTCCTTTTGTCACCAATGGGGCACTCAATTTTTGGGTGTTGATTACAGGATTTAAAGGAATAAAAGATGTTACTCCATTTTTATTAGGAATTCCTTACAGATATTTTGGCTATTTGATTGTTGGGTTAATTAATATTTTTGTTATTTTACATCTTATAAAAAGCAAGAGAATAACAGAAGATTTTTTTATGGCTTTATTTATTGGTGCGTTTGCGGCATTTTTATTTTTGACTAAAATGCATGAAAGATACAGTCTATTACCCCTCGTTTTTTTATTACTTTTTTCTTTAAAAAATACAAAATTTAATGGTTGGTTTATTCTCTTATCAATAATAAGCTTTATCAATCATTATCGTAATTGGACTGTGCCACGTATTGAGCCGGTAATGAATGTTATCGAAGGTATGCCGTTTGCCTATATTATCTCCGCTATAAACGTTCTTATATTTTTTTATTTATTTAGATCTTTCTTTCGATCGATTCTTTCAAGGCCAAGAGCCTTGACAACAAAATAAACTACAAAAGCGAGAATCAAGAAGTCAATACAACTGCTGACAAAATGGCCCCAAAAGATTTTGCTCTGTCCAAGTTTAAAATACATCGTCTCCAAACTTCTCGTTTTTGATAGAATTACACCTAATATTGGGTTAACAATGTCAGTGACAAGTGATGCAACCAGTTTAGTCACAGCACCTCCAACAATAAAGGCAACTGCAAACCCGACTACTCCCCGCTCTCTGATAAAATCAATAAAACCTTTCATATAGTAGATATTATAATGTATATTTAGTCTGGATTCCCGCCTTCGCGGGAATGACAAAGATATGATAAATAAAATATTATTCTTTTTATTTCTTTTATTCCTTCCGACTCAACTTGGCAAGCATTTTTTCTTTCCTTTTTCTTATCTTTCCGGAGTGCGGGTAGACTATCTTGCCCCCACAATTTATTTAACAGACATAATTGTTTTTTTGATGATTATTTTCAATTTAAAAATTGTACTGAAGTTTTTTAAAAACAAAAAAGTTCTTCTGAGTTTATTTTTATTATTGATCAA
>CAYIMI010000140.1:0-2342 GCA_964364445.1 uncultured Gammaproteobacteria bacterium | reverse complement strand
CCATCAGTTGAAGAAATATCTTTTTTATCTTGACTGATAATTGCCACAACATCTACTATGTTCCAATATTTCGGAGGATAAAGAGATTTTGCACCTTCCCCTACCCACTCGACAAAACCATTTGGGATTGAACGGCACGCGGAACCTGATCCCTGGCGAGCCAAAATAGAAAGTTCACTTTCTTCTAAATTTAAACCGGCGGCTCTTGCACCGGCTACTGTCAGAGCTGCAAAACCAGAAGCCGATGATGAAAGTCCTGTTCCATCAGGAAAATTATTTGACGATACAACTTTTGCTCTGAGTTTAATATTAGCTTTTTTTCTAATTAAATTTAAGTGCTTAATGATCCGATTTTCTTCTTGTTCATTTGATTTGCTATTTATAGATATCAGATCTTTTTTATATTTTGAATCAAATTCTACTGTGGTTGTTGTAATCAAATTACTTAGGTTCATAGAAATACTGCCATTTTCAGGGATCTTTAAATCCTCGTCTTTTTTACCCCAATACTTAATGAATGCTATGTTTGATGGGGCGATTGCTGTGGCTTTCATATGTTATTTTTAACCTTGATAATTTCTCCTCCAACACTAATTATAGATGACTCAACATTTTTTATTTTATTTTTGGGAACTAATGAAATTATGCAATCTCCCCCACCGGCTCCGGACAACTTTGCGCCAAATGCACCAGATGAAGTAGCTGCTTCACACATTTTGTCTAGCTTTTGTGTGCTGACTCCTAATTTTTGAAGGAGTCGATGATTTTGATTCATCAATTCGCCCGTTGTTTTCCAATCAGCATTGACTAAACTTATTTTTGCTTTCTCAACAATCTTTTTAATTTGATTAAATATTTTAAAATCTGGATTCAAATCTTTGACAATTTTTGTGGTACTGGCTTTTGTTCCCGAATATCCTATTACCAAAGAAAGGTTCTTAACTGGCAATGGCTCTATTACTTTACCTCCTGTCACAAAATAAATAGTCCTGCCATAAGTGGCTGAGGCTATATCAAAACCTGATCCAACTTTCTGAATATTTAAAACAACTTTATGTCCTAAATTAAAAATATCTTTTTTTGAAATCTTAATTTTATAGAGTTTACTCAACGCAAGAATTGTAGCAACAGTAACTGCGGACGACGAACCAAAACCATATTGTGAAGAAAAATCGCTATGTGTTTTAATTAGCAAATTATTATTAACACTATATTTTTCACAAAACAATTTCACTGTTTCTTCAACAAAACGATTGTCTTTGACTTGAGGAGAATCTATCTTAAGACAACCTGATATTTCTTCTATCTCAACGTAAACCCTCGGAGAAACGGTTGTTACAATACACGGATAATCATAAACGACAGCATGCTCGCCAAAGAGCATTAATTTTCCGGGAGCTGACGCTTTAACTTTTATAATTTTTTTTAGGCCTTGATTATCTGGAATAAAATTAAAATAATTGATTTTTTTATTCTTCAAAAATTCTTGCAATTTTTCTTTATCTTCTGCTAAGAAAATAATAAATCCTGAATTAGTTTCACGACCGCCGGCACCAGTGACTTTTCCAACTCCAAATTTAGACAAATCTTTTAAAAGCTTTTTAGTTTTTTCGGAAACAATACCTAACTGTTCTAATAAATTTTCATTATTAACTAAAGATTCTTTAAAAAGATTAATATTTTCTTTTGCTATTGATTCTTCTAATTTCTTGGTTGTTATTTTAATCTCATACAATATCTTTCCAACTGATTTAGTCCCAACGAAATTTACCATTTCTCCGGTTGTCTCTTTTGGTTTACCAGAATCAATCAAAAATAATTTTTCTTCAATATTTTTTGGTATTTTAAAATCTAAATTTTTTATTTTTACGTTTTTTTGATACAAAATTAGTCCGCCATAACAAGCGGCTGAATTATCAACGCCTGAAGGATTTTGATGAAAATGTTTTTCTATCTGGAAGGCTATGTCATTAATTATGTTTTTTTCAAACTGTCGTCCTGTATAAAATTCCAAAAATGCCGCCGAGGACGTAACTGAAAGCGCAGCTGAAGATCCCAAGCCTCGCCCAATCGGAATGTCCGACTCAATTTTAAAATTAAATTTCTTATCTAGAAAGTCGATCTTTTCTTTTTTTAAATATTTTTTAACTACCTGCGAGATGTGTAAAATATTTTTGTCATTGGTTTTAGTTGTTGCTTCCAATAAACTAAATTTCAACGATTTATTAATGGCAGAAACTAAGCTAGGTTTTCCGTAAACAACTGCATGTTCGCCAGATAAAATAACTTTGGCTGGAGCGGAATATGAAATTTTCATAGAGGCTTAAATTTTATACCATATG
>CAYIMI010000139.1:0-2346 GCA_964364445.1 uncultured Gammaproteobacteria bacterium | reverse complement strand
AACACTTCGTGTTCTTGGTCATTTATTATTAACTCGGCTGGTTTTAATACAAATGGTATTTGAGCAGTTTTCTTTAATTGTTTTAAAAATGCACCATAAACCGAAGCCGTGTTTGCTCGTTTATCAATAGCTTCCAAAAGTGTAGCTAAAAGAAAATAGTACTCATTATCTGTGATTAACTTCTCATTTTTCCATTCCTCTATTTTTATTCTTATGGCATCACAACGCATTCCGTTTTCGTCTGAAAAATATTGTCGTTCAAATTCTTGATTTTTTGTTCCACCAGAACAATAATTATTATATATAAATCCCTTTTCTCCTTTTATGTTTGATAGGTAATCACAAACAAAGTTTTTTCTTTCGGCAATTTCAATATTATTTAATTCTGGCAAAATTTTAGTTAGTTTTGTGAATTTTAAATGCTGATGATTTTCAATATACTGCTTATTAAGGACAAAACTATAATATTGGATATCATTCGCAATAACTTTATATCCTTTTCTTTTAAAGTAAGTTCCAACAGCACCTGTTCCTGCAAATAAATCACAAAAAACACGGGAATTTTTATCAACTACCTTTTCAATGGATTTCTCCAAAAATTCTAATAATGATAATTTGCTACCAATATAATTCATATTTAAATTATAGCATATTTGTCACGAAACATATAGGAAAATATAGATATTTATGGTAAGATTTCTCTATGTTAAACAATGAACAAATTGGTGTATCGGCTGAAATTGCTATTGCAGATATTTTTAGCATTTCTATCAATGATCAATATCGTAATCGTGGAGTACAAGATATGACAAATACAATTAAGCCTGTTATTGCCGATATTTTTAATATAAATAATATTCCATCACCAATAAAACACGTTGCTGAAAATCAGAACATCGTTGATTTTATACTTCAAGATAATAAAACTTTATCAGTAAAAACTAACAAGCAAAAATTAGGCAAAGCCGCGCCACAAAAAATCGGGCAAGCATCCTCAAATACTTGGTATGCAATTTTAGCGGAACGATTAGGCATAGCATATATACCAACCGCTTATCCTGAAAAAGTAAAACTTTTTAAAATAATTGCACTAACAAGGATTGAGGAATTACTTGGTATTTATTGGGAATATATGTTTGATTGTGATTTTTTGATTCATATTTTTAATGTGGTTGATTCTAATGACAATCCTACTGCTGATCCAAAATATATAGTAATCAAAAAAACCAGTAGCCCTATTTGGGATCCTGAAAAAATCTCATTTACAAAAACAACGGTTGCTGAATGGAATGAAAGTAATACTGTAAAATATGAATATGATGGTATAGCAATAGGCGAGTTCCAAGTTCATAATAATAGAGATAATTTTAAATTCCGTTTCAATATGGCTGGAATTTATAAATTAGTGACAGAAGGCCGTCTTAATTTTTCTTAAAAATTAAGACATACTCATGTTTAAAGATATAATAATCACTAGATAAAGCTCTATATTTCCAAATAGATTCTTTGTTTTGTTTTGCTCTATTTCCACTCATATTTTTTATTACAATACTCATAAGTGTTAATCCCAATTTCATCGCTTCATTCATACAATAAAATCCTAATGGAATCCATTGTCCTTTACTATATTTATCACCGATAACTATTGCTAAATACCTTTCTTTTTCTAAAACCTCAATACTATTTTTTAAAACTAAAGAAAACTTATCTAAAAACTCTTTTAATGATTTAGTATTTGAAAGGTCTTCTTTTTTGTCACTAAATTTTATAATGTCCGCATATGGTGGATGCAGTATTACAAATTGTGCAAAATCTTTTTTTCTTTCCGATAATTTAGTTTTTATTTCTTCTAAAATTTTGGAAGAACCACTATCTCCTGTGATTAGAGCAAATTTTAGCTTATTTTTTTCATCTAATTTAGAATATACATTCTTTAATATCTCATTCTGTATATCAACGCCGACCAAACCCCTTTCTAATGTCTCACATTCAAAAGCGGTGGTACCACTTCCCAAAAAAGGATCTAAAACAATATCACCCTTTTTTGTATATCTGTTAATTAATTGTCTTGGTACTTGTGGAACAAAATTGCCATGATAAAAACCATCGTGTTTCCCGCTTTTATCTCTTTCAGAAATTAACCACAAACTGTCTGTCCAAATTTCTGACTCTTTCCAATCTTCTAATTTTAAATCATTAAAAATAGGCATAACTATTTCATTAGTTGATCTATTGAAACATCAAGAGCTTTGGCAATTTTAGTAACCGTTTGGATTGACGGTTTGGTTATGACATTTGATTCAATCTTAGTCAGTGTTGTATAGGGAATATCGCACTTTCTCGCAA
>CAYIMI010000138.1:0-2366 GCA_964364445.1 uncultured Gammaproteobacteria bacterium | reverse complement strand
GTAATTTTTAATCAATTACATAAATTTATCATGTCTCTTAACCCCAAAATACAACACCGTCTTTCTACTGTTTATGTTAGATATATGCTAAAGGATGATGTTGTCGCTGTGGTTTATTTTCGCGGGAAATTTGTATCTAACTCCCAGTTAGATGTAGGTTTTGCTTTTAAAGAAAAACCCAAAGGTTCTAGTTTTAAAGATGCAAAATATATGAATTATCCGAATATAAACTATAGTATTAAATTGAAAAATTCAAATGATATTACAAAAAATTTATCAAAACAACTAAGCAAATTTCTGTTTTAAATTCACTTAAAAATCACATGCAAAATGATATTTTAAATACAATTCAAAATATTGATTGTTTTGATGGATTTAAAATGCTTCCTGATAAGTCTATTGATCTTATCTTAACAGACCCTCCTTATGGATTAAACAAAACTGGAATAAGAAATGACCATGACTTAAGTTTATTCTATGCTTCTCTACCTGAAAGTCATAGAGTTCTAAAAGATGATTCTTTTTATATTACATTTTTTAGTACTAAATTTTTACCTGATGTGTTTAAAAATAATCCTTTTACTTATTATTGGAATTTTATTTTACATTGTCCCAATGGTAGGGTTTCTTCATCAATTGGATTTACTAAATATATGTCTTGTATAGTGTTTAAAAAAGGTAACGCAAAAATTGTTAGAAAGGGAAAAGATATATTTATGGATACCCCGGGTTCCATGATTGAACCGGATGAGGGCTTTATTAACCACCCAACACCTAAACCTAAAACATTTATAAAAGAAATACTAGCTATGTTTTCTAAGGAAAACGACGTTGTTTTAGACCCATTTATAGGGAGTGGCAGTGTTGCTGTAGCCTGTAAACAAATAAAAAGAAATTATATAGGCTTTGAAATTGATGAAAAATATAGTAAAATAGCTAATGAGAGAGTTAAAAAATTCTAAATATATGGACAACAAAAGAGAAATTTTAGGTCAATACTTTACTAAAAGTGAAATAGTAGCAAAACTACTTGATCTACTTTTTTCTTATAAAAAATATTCAAAACTAATATCTATTCTTGAACCATCTTTTGGAACTGGTAATTTTATTAAAGAATTAAAAAATAAAGGTTATAAAAACATAACGGGTTATGAAATAGATAATGAATTAACATCTAATCCGGCAGATTTTTTTCAAACATCTCTGGACGAAAAATTTGATCTTATTGTTGGTAATCCTCCCTTTACAAAATACAATTTGAAGGACAGTTATTACTATGCTTCAAAATATAAAAAGTCCAAAATTAAACCAGAACTATATTTAGATTTTTCTGATATTAAAAATGACAAGCAGAAGATAGAAAATGCTTTTATTTTAAAATCACTTAAACAACTTAAAAATCAAGATTCTTCTATTGGTTTTGTTTTACCAATATCATTTTTTATAAAAAATAGAAATATGTTCGTTAAAAACAAACTCCGAGAGATGTTTTCAACAATAGTAATATACCAAAATGACAAAGTATGGTTTGATCGAAATATACCTTGTTGTTTTGCTCTGTTTACTAACACAACTGAATTTAAAGATAAGATTATCGTTATATACGAAAATGGTAAAAAGAATGAAGATGTTTTTGATATTTCAAATATAAATGAGGAGCTTATTCCCCAAGTAATTTTTAATAAAAACCATGGTCTCATTAATAATGAAAAAGGAACACCGTTGAGAGATTATTTTAGTTCTAATAACATTAAGGCACAAAAATCATTTAAAGATAATAATATATCAGCAAAGAATATATTAGAAAAAAATAAAATACCAAAAGGTGGTGTTGTTGTTGATTATAAAATGGCTGTTGTTAGGGTTGGCAATTCCAGTGTTGGAAAATGTGGCTTAATTAACATTAAAAAAGATGTTCTCAACGATATGTTCTTCATATTTGATTTTAAAGATGAATACAATAAAGATAAAGAGGTTAAAGAAAAAATTTGCCAAAACATAAATTCAAAAATAGACTATTTTAGAAATATTACTTGTCGGGTAGGTAGTAAATCTATCAAAAAAGAAAACATTTACGATTTTAAAGTAGAAGTATAATTATTTGTCATTAAATCTTCTTGGTCCGTGATCTATTTCTTGATTAAAAATCTGCCCACGGAATTCAACTTTTTTTGATGGTTTTCCGAATAATTTAATATAGTTTTTGTAATTTAAATTACATTGAATCCGACGTTGATTTTTGCTATCTATTTTATGTGTAATGGTTAATAATCCCAGCTTTGCTTTTCTCTCTGCTTTCCATTTTCTAGCAAATTCAATTCCTTTGTTTTGTCCATCTTCTCCCGCAGGAAAAGATTTTATTTTTT
>CAYIMI010000137.1:0-2411 GCA_964364445.1 uncultured Gammaproteobacteria bacterium | reverse complement strand
AACCGTTACGGGGAAGAGTGAGTAATTCTTTTGGGATGAGATCGCCGTAAGCGTAAACTAGACAAAGATCCAAATTTTCAATCAATTTTAAATTTTCAATATTTAAATTATATTTTTCCGCAACTATTTTTACAGGAGTTGGAGTTAGGATTTGTTTCCTGCCTACTTTTTGATCGGGTTGGGTGACGACTAATTTCACCTCAACAGGAAGATTTTTATCTAGTAAGATTTTTTCCAGAAAGTTGGCGGCAAAATCAGGAGAACCGAAATAGGCAAGTTTAATTTTTTTCATTTTTTTAAATTAAAAAGAGTTGGCGAAGCACTGGCATCTTTGGTTAGGGGGTATGGCGTGTATGTGGGATATGGAGTAATTGAGAGAATATAATCAACCACTTTATTATTTTTTTCTACTCTTTGTCCATAGCGGACTCCTAAAATAAAAATCAATATTACTATTAAAAAAAATAAAAATAAATAAGGTTTCAATTTCATACAAAAATTATAACAGACTTGTCCTTGACTCAGCCAGCAAAAATATGTAATCTGAGAATATGAAAAGGAAATGGTTTTTTGTAAGCTTAATTATTTTAGGATTTTTTTCTGTATTTGTATTTTATACCCAAGCCCAGGTTGAAGAAGATGCCGATGCCGGTTTTATATCCCAAGACGATAATATTTCCTGTTTACTTGCTACAGGTACACTACCACAAGGAACACCAATAGATAATCATGAAATAATTCCAGTGACTTTGAAGGGTAATTGCGGAGCCACAGTTGGCTGTAATTTGATTGTTGCAAACACGAATAATGAATTGTTGGAAAATGCTGAAAATAGAAATGTACGTTGTCCAGCTGGGGGAAAAGAAAATAAAAAAACCGGTGAGTGGATGTCACAAGACGAGTGTCTACAAAACGCGGAAGAAGGCTTAGCTCAAACCCAGGAAGATGAAGTTCAGATTGAGGCAGGACAACATCAATTTGATGGTGTTGTTACCTATAACAACGGTACCTCTCCTGGTACTGGTTATCAATTAGCCCCTGGAGAAGTCGATGTTACGGTACAACAAAACGCTCTTCGCCACGTATATTATTCGTATTTTGCTTGGGGTCCTCCAAATGTAACCGAAATGGGGACAGGCGATGGGACTGATGATACTGGCGTAACAGGAGATAATAGAACTCAACAATTAGGACAGGTAAATAATTTTTCTTTTTCAACAGGAGAAGAACTTCCTGAGGGGACGGAACAAGTGTGTACTAATATTGGTTGGGATCCATACGGACGAGTTTTTGACGCAGTCTCTCTTGAGCCAATGTCAGGTATTAGAGTAACGATGATGGAAAAAAAGAATGACAAGCTAGTTCCTTTTACAGCTCTGAACTCAATAAGAAAAAATTATGGAGACAGCGATGTCCGCGGAGTTTATAATATTATTATTGATAAGCCGGGCACTTTTTATCTAGATGCTCAAGCTCCAAGTACCCATCTTTTTACAAGTTCGTTGACTCTTAGTTCTAATTATTCTTTGATCTATTCTGACATCTATCATCAAAACCAATCTTTTGTAGAAAAAGTCGGCCAGATTACCCACCACGATATTCCTCTTCAACCTAAAGATAAACCATATCGAGATGCTGTGGCCGAGCCAATTGCTGGGACTTTAGAGTCAATCGTAGTCGGGCAATCAACGGTCTATAAAGGTAGAGTGACTTTTCCATATGCCAAAGTTTGTCTTGTCAATGAGGTCAGTCAGACGTATATATCGTGTGGCCAAGCTGACAAAAGAGGCGTATATAGCTTCAAGGTAAATAAGAATAAAATCTCCCAGAGAGAGGCGATCATAGTCTTGGTTGAAAAGGTAGATTTAAATGCTCTTTCTAAATCAATTCAACAAGAAAAATCTGTTCAACTAGGGAGCGATTATATTCCAATGCCAGAAAATGTTACCGACGATCTTACATATCAACCAATATTGAACTATATTGAAGGCTATGCGTCCTCTCCACAAAGTAAAGTCACCATTAAGTTGTCATCAAACGATAAAGTGGTTTATTCAACCGTCGCCGATGATTCCGGATATTTTACAATTTATGCAAAGAATCTGCCAATCTTTGAATATTATCTTGAGTTTACCGATTCCAATAAAAAAATAACCAAGCTGACAACTTCAGAATTTGTTAAAAAAAATCAGGCATACTTAGACGAGGCAAAAATCAATTTAATGCAAGGAACAAAACAAAATCAAAAAATGATAAATCCTAAAAATAATCCTTCGCAAAATAATAAAACGTCAAATTCAATCAAAAATACTTTCAATCCAACAGTTTTGATAATCATATTAACAATATTGTTATTGGTTGTTGTGACAGCAGGTTTGGTTTTCTATATCAGAAAATCAAAGAGCTATTGA
>CAYIMI010000136.1:0-2434 GCA_964364445.1 uncultured Gammaproteobacteria bacterium | reverse complement strand
TTTGTTATAACGTCAAAACTGACCAGCAAACATGCTATTGCTAATCCTTGGTTATTTAATTTTCTTTTGACCTCGGCAACCCTTTTATTCACGGTTCCTGTAGCTATCTATTATCATGCTGTTCTCCCAAATGGATGGGGACCAATTATTTTAGCGGCTATTTTTTCCACTTTATTTAATATTTTTTATATTTTTTCAACTTATAATTTTGACGTTTCGACTTTAATTCCTCTCTTTAATTTTAGATCAGTATTTGCAATGTTAATTGGTATAAGTTTTTTCGGGGAAAAACTTACATTAAGTCAAATGATGTTTATTGCGGTTATTCTTATGGCGAGTATGTTTTCAACAATGGATGAAAAATTTAAATTAAAATCCTTTTTCAAACGATCAGTTGCCATTGTTTTATTAGCATCCTTATTTTTAGCAATAAATAATGCATTTATTAAATCGGCACAAATAAATAATACTCTATGGACAACTAACCTTTGGATAGCGTTATTAAATTTTTTTATGCTAATTCCAACAATTCCGTTATTCAAAAAAGAATTAAAAAAACTCGATATAGCTCATATTTTACCTGTTGGAGCTATGGGAATCTTTGGAACAATAACAGGGTTTGCAGCCAATATGGCTTATAAAACTAATCTTAGTGTCAGCTCCCTAATTATGAACATACCGTTTTCTATGATATTTGCTTTTCTGTTCTCAGTTTTCGCACCAAAGCTGCTTGAAAAACATACTTTAAAAATCTATGCTATTCGTTTTGCATCAACGGCAATTATGATTTATGCCGCCATGCAGTTGACAGGATAATTTTTTAATTAATAAATCTTCTCTGAATAGTCTATAATGTAAGAACTGAAAATAAGCCGTGGTGGTGAAATGGCATACACGCAGGACTTAAAATCCTGTGACTTAACAGTCGTGAGGGTCCGACTCCCTCCCGCGGCACCAGATTGCCTGGATAGCTCAGCGGTAGAGCAGCTGTTTTGTAAACAGCAGGTCCGCAGTTCAAATCTGCGTCCAGGCTCAGAAAGAGTTTACTCTGAGCGTTAGTAGAAGAGCCCATAGTTCAACGGATAGAATAAAAACCTTCTAAGTTTTAGATGACAGTTCGATTCTGTCTGGGCTCACAAATAGGTATGTTATTTTTTCAGGTCTATCAAAGTATAACCACTTCTTCCGCCCTTACTTTTTATCTTTTCATTCTTTGGTTTAATTATTCTATTTATTTGAGCTATTTTTGCATATATAACTGACTTAGATGATTTATAGACAAGATGAAGGGTGCCAAGTGGATAAATAAGTTTCATAAGAGCGAGAACACTAGTTGATCCATCAGAACCTGCCTTTTTTAATTCCTCATATATTATTTTCCGTGATACTGTGAGACGTTGATTGTCCATATTGAATGAGTCATTATATCATACATATACCCTATAATAATATGGAATGACTTTAGCCAAAATCGCGAAAAAGTTAAAATAATCTAAGCGATTTTTATCTCTTTAATCTTGTAGATAATTTTTCCGTTAGGTGTCACTATCTCAACTACATCATCAACTCTTTTCCCAATCAAGGCTCTTCCGACGGGGGAGTAGTATGAGATTTTTCCATTAGCAATATCTGATTCGTGACTGTTGACAATTTGATAAGTTTGATTGCCTAACTTTGTTTCAACTGTAACAAAACAACCAACATCAACCATACCCTTGAAGTCAACCTCCATGATATAGGCGTTATCAAGAATCTTAGTTAAAAATCGGAGACGACGATCGACCGAAGAAAGCTTACTTCGTGCGACTTTATAAGCGGCATTCTCACTTAGGTCACCCATCTCACGGGCTGTTTTAAGGTTAGCGATGGCGTCTACTCGACTTGTTTTAAGTTCTTTTTGTTCATTGATTAAATCCTGATAGCCCTGTTTAGTGAATGGTGTTTTATTCATTTGGCTAAAATTATTTTCTTTAACTGATTAAGTGATTCTTCATCATAGATTGAAACTGGCAAAACATCTTTGTTAAATTTTTTTAATTCCTTTAATCTTTTAATCACTTCTTTATTATCAATTAGATCAATTTTAGTTAATAATATGATTGATTTTTTTTCAGGAAGTTTTGGGTTATAAATTTTTAATTCGTTAATAACCGTGTTGTATTCGGTTGTCACATCAAGTGATTCAACAGAAATACAGTGAAAGATCATATCAACTTTCTCAATATGCTTTAGAAATTTAATACCTAATCCTTTTCCTGTTGAGGCGCCTTCAATAAGGCCGGGGACGTCAGCTATTACTTTACCATCATAAACACCAAGATTTGGTTCGAGTGTTGTGAACGGATAGTTGGCAGTTCTCACATTTGCAGCAGTCAGTTTGTTCAGTAAGCTGCTTTTACCGGCATTTGGTAATCCAATCAGCCCGAAGTTAGCG
>CAYIMI010000135.1:0-2441 GCA_964364445.1 uncultured Gammaproteobacteria bacterium | reverse complement strand
GACTTAGTTAGAATAACTTGTTGCGGATAAGCAAGAATAAAATAGAGGAGTTTTTCCTGCTCTTTCTCAATGATTTTGCTTTGCAAATCTTTCTTCTCCTTTTCTTTTAATTTCTTTTCGTATTCTTTGTATATTTCGTGATTTTCAATATTTTTATTTACTGTATTTTTGCAAAGCCCAACGTAATCTTCAAATTTTATTCCTTCCCAAACATACTTCACATACTTTGAAAAAATATTTTCAACACCATTTACGGTTATATCTTTGTAATTTTGGAAAAACTTCTCTACTGAAGATTTTATATTTTCCCATTCATAATTATTCCTTTTTCTCAAAAACAAAATAACTGTGTTTGTTCCCGTTGCCATGAAAGTTCCTGAACCAAGTTCGGTAATACCAATAATCTCAAAATACTTAAAGAGGATTTCTCTTGTTTTCGTATAGATTCCCGTATTGCTCAAAATACTAGACGGGAGAATAATTCCAGCCAAGCCTCCGTCTTTGAGAAGCTGTTTCGTTCGTTCAATAAAAAGACATTCTATTTCGGAGCTTTGATCTGTAAGACGATCAAAAAGGTCAAAAGATTTCTTTGCATTTTCTTCGTCTAAATTTCCCTTAAACGCAGAAACTGAATAAGGAGGGTTTGATATAACTAAATCAAATTGTTTGTTATCTTGTAAAAAATCATTATCAACTTCTTTTAATTTTCCACGATACTCGGAAGTTTTATCAAAAGTACCAAGACCATCTCCGTGAATTACTTTTGCAAGTCCATCGCCATGCAGATAACAACCAACTTTTGCAGTTTTAACAAGACGATAGTCTTTCTCTATGCCATAAACATAATCAAACGCCCATTCAAATTGATTTTTCTTCCACCCACTAATTTTCTTTGCTGATTGTGGATTGAGTTTATCTTCATCAATTAAATCAATTATCTTCTGTATGCTTTCCATTGATTCAATGAGGAAGTGTCCACTTCCTGCCGCATAATCAATGGTAAATGGAATAAGATCATTCGGGTTTCCTTTTGAGATTTTATCGTTAATAATTTCTTTTATAGGTAAACTCTTGATGATGTATTTTGCAACTGGAACAGGGGTAAAAAACTGTCCTGATTCTTGTTTAAGACCAGTAGTCAGAAGAAGTTCGAAAAAATCACCTAGATATTGATGTTTTTTGTTATATCGAATTTGGTACTCTTGCAATAGTTCTACAACTTGTTTTACTACTTTTGCATTTTCATCAAAAGATAGGTCGTCGAAGACTTCCTTGAAAGCAAACTCGTTATTCTTTTTAAGTCTGATTTCTGTGAGTATCTTTAAAAATTCTGATTTATATTTTTCGTCCACTGCTCCAAATTTCTTTTTAAACTCCTCATCTCCCATATCGACAACATCTTTCTCCAAAAGTTCACTCATTCCTCTCTTGTAAAGATCGGTGAGTCTTTTTTGAAAAGAAATATTATCATCTTCTCCCTCCAAATATTGGAAATGGAGCTGTTCGTTTTTTGCTCTGTCTTCATCAACTATTTTGCACAAGAAAAGTGTAAAGATTTTATTAAAAGCATTTGGCTTATCAGAAACTACATTTTGACGAAGAATCTCCAAAAAACGATTGAAAATAAAACTACTGTCTTCTTGTTTGATAATTTTTAAGTCGTTTATTGTAAGTGCCTTATTTTGAAACTCGTAGGCATTTACCCAATCATCAAAAATTCCATTTGATTTTGAAAGTTTGTTCCAGCGGTCATACAAATCTTTTACATTTCCTGCTTCTCGATAATGTTCTTCAATCTTTACTATTTCACTTTCAAAATTTATCTCTCCTTTATTAAATTCGGAAGCATAAAGCATGAGATATTGAGTATCCCTATCTTGTTGAAAATAAGTAAAGAGCTGTCCTCCGTCTTTCTGCATTTTTTTGAGTGCCTTGTGGTATTCATTTCCCCATGTTTTACATTCAATCATTAGGTATGCTTTCTTGTCTTTTTTTATGAGAATATCAAGTCTGCCACTCGTACCATGTCCAGTAGGGTAAATTTTTTCTAAAGTTATATCTTCTGGTTTATATCCTTTTTCGAGAAGTCTGTTTACACATTCCAAAACTACCCAATTTTCCTCTTGTGAAAAATTTTGGGTTGTACCACTGTCCGACTTTATTTTAGAACCAAAATCAAATTTGTTTTTTTGAAAATCGGCTTCAATAATATAATCGCCAAAAGACGGATATTTTTTGTAAAAAATATCACTTTCATTTTCTTTTGCAGAAAACCCTAATTTTTTGAGTAATTCTTTATTATTAGGCATAAAAAATGATCACTAATTTATTATAGCAGATTCTAACTAGCAAGCATAACCAAAAGAATAGGTTTTTAACCCGATTTATTCCCCCAGTTTCCGCCAAAAGAAATCAGCGGAGCAAGCGGAGGATTCCTCCCC
>CAYIMI010000134.1:0-2442 GCA_964364445.1 uncultured Gammaproteobacteria bacterium | reverse complement strand
TTACACCTTCATCAGTGGATGATCTTACCTTACGCAAAATAGAAATCACTTTACTACCGGTCTTTAAGTCTGTGTCCTTATAATCTACTAGTTGCCCATAGATTTTTTCCTTGCTTTCCAGCTCAACCAACACAACAGGATATGGGGCATATTTTTTAAAATCGCTCCCCGGTGTATAGATTTTTGTCCAAACTAAAACTTTGCCTTTTTTTCCTAAATTTTTTCTAATTTCTTTTTGCCTGCGCCAAATTTTAATTGGTGAGATCATATTAAATACCTAAAATTGTAACAACGGCCGTTCCGCCTGACCCACCGATATTGTGGGCTAAGCCGTATTTAACATTTTTAACCTGTCTTTTTTCCGCTTGCCCTGTCAATTGCAAAAATATCTCGCCTATCTGTTTGATGCCGGTTGCACCAACGGGATGACCGGCCGCCTTCAGACCTCCTGAAGTGTTGACAATCAGATCGCCATTATTTCCATACATTGTCGATAGTTCCTTAATCCTTTCCCCACCTTGACCTTTTTTCCAAAAACCTAGATCTTCCATGGCTAAAATTTCAGCAATCGAAAAACAATCATGAACTTCAGCTACTTTAATATCCTTTCGGCTAATTTTTGCTTTTTCAAAAGCTATATTTGCGGCATTTTTCGTCGCTAAAATTTCGTCTATTTTTTTTCTTTCTTTTAACGAGATCGTGTCTGTCACTAATTCTGAAGCTAAAACTGAAACCGAATTCTTTTGTTTTTTGATCAGATCTCGATTATTTGTCAGTATTACTGCCGATGCCCCATCCGAAATTGGTGAGGAATCCAAAACCTTTAAAGGAAATGCTACATAAGGACTACTTAAAACATCCTTAACAGTAATCTGTCTTCTAAAATGAGCTTTACTGTTTAAACTTCCGTGGAAATGATTTTTAACAGACACGTAAGCTAAATTTTCCTCAGCGTAGTGATACTTTTCTAAATAATAGTTTGCCATCATTCCATAAAGGCCAGGAAAAGTGAGCCCTGATTCTTGTTCCTCACCGGAAGAGGCGGAGGACAACCCTGTAATTGCTTCCTCAGGCGAATAATCTGTCATTTTTTCCGCTCCAATCACTAAGGCATTTTTATTACTATTGGAATCTAAATAAGTTTTTGCCAAATTGAAAGCCGCTCCACCTGAGGCGCAAGCAGCTTCCGCCCTAAAAATTGGAATATTAATTTTTAGAATCTCAGCTATTTTTGATGGTGAGTGAAGATTGTTTTCCAAAACACCAGCTAACATATTACCGAAAAAAACCGCATCAATTTGCTTGTTTGAAAGAGAGGTTTGTTTTAAAACACCATTAATGGCTTCTTCAACTAGATCGAAAAGTGATTTTTCCCAGAGCTCGCCAAATTGGGTTGTGTGATAACCGATCAGATGATTCATATAATTTCCATAAACTTTAAATAGGTTGGATAGTCAATATATTTCTTATCTTCAATTATCTGCTTAAATTCTTTTCTTCTTTTTAAAATATTTTTTGTAACCTTTAGGACAAAACTATCCGAACCCGCCCCCGATCCATATGAACAAAGAAAGATCAGTTCTCCAGGTTTCGCTTTTTCCAAAACGGCCATTAGACCGATTAATGCTGAGGCTGTATAGGAATTACCTAGATAATTTACGGTTAAAGAATCTTTTATTTGAGCCTCGGAAAAGCCTAAAGATCTAGCTACTTGAACTGGAAATTTACCGTTAGGCATATGAAAAACACCATAAGCAAAATCTTTTGCAGAAAGCCCTGTTTTTTTAAATATACTTTTACTGGCTTCTTCTATGTGATAAAAATATGAAGGTTTTCCAGTAAACCTGCCTCCATGAGATGGATAACGGATCCCTTCTCTTCGCCAAAAATCAGAAGTATCAGAAGAAAACGTTTCAAAATCTAAAATTTCTAAAACTAGATTGTCTTTTCCAAGTAACAATGAAACTGAGGCTGATGCGGCCGTATATTCTAATACGTCATGAGTTTTTCCCATCCCTTTATCGGACCCTGTAATCAATGCATAATCACTAAAGCCGGATTTTATTAAGCCTTGGGCAGAGATCAAAGCCCCTGTTGCTGCTTTGCAGGCAAATTCTGTATCATAAGCTAAATAATTTTTTTCAATTCCTAAAAATTCCGCTAGTATTGTTGACGCAGGATTTACTGCATAAGGATGTGTCTCTGATCCAAACAAAACAACTTTAATTTCATTTCTATCAATTTTCACTTCTGACAAAGCAGAAGAGGCTGATTCAAAAGCCATCGTTAGTGAGTCCTCATCAATACCGGCAACTGCCTTTTCCGAAATCAACAATGATCTTTTAACATCAGTAGGATTTTTTCCCCAAACATTCGCGATCACTTCCGTTTTTATCCTATATTTGGGAACGTAAAAACCGTACGAAACGATACCAACCATAA
>CAYIMI010000133.1:0-2446 GCA_964364445.1 uncultured Gammaproteobacteria bacterium | reverse complement strand
CTTGTGATTCTGCTTCTGCCCAACTAATATATGCCTTTTCAGGAACTTCTTTAAGTTTTATTGCCATCTTTTTTAATACTTCAATAACTATATATCTTTCTGGTCTAGCAGAGTTATCAATGAATTCTTCACTAGCCTCAACGCCAAAGACCTTTTTAAACATTACAGCTGAAGATTTTATATCAACAGATCGTGGTACCAACATTATCGTTCCGTCGATATCAACTAACACATTAATCATGAGTAAAAGTATATCAAAGTTGATTACAGAACTATAATTTTTGCTACAATACCATATGATTAAATTGGTAATAATAGATTTTGATGACACTCTATCATTGACAGAAAAAGCTTGCTTTAAAATAGAAAATCAAATTGCTAAAAAAATGGGTTTCTTACCAATGACCCATGAAGCGCATCTTAAAAACTGGGGGACTCCACTTAGAGAAGCTATAAAACAAAGAGTTCCAGGAATAAATGCCGATGAATTTATGGCACGTCTGGAAAAAACTTTACCAGAGTTTATCAGTAAAAATGAGACTGATATTATTACTGATGTTAATTTTGAAGTATTAAATAAGCTGAAAGGATTAGGTTTAAAATTAGCAATTTTAACGTCTCGAACACTCGGTGAAGTAAGACATTTGATTCATGAAGATCATCCGCTCAGTAAAAAACTTGATGCGTTCTATCATAAAGATAATTCTGAATATATGAAGCCTGATCCGAGAGTGTTTAATAAAGTTTTAGAAGAATTTAAAGTGAAACCATCTGAAGCAATTTATATTGGCGATTCACTAGGTGATGCAATTAGTGCTAAGAAGGCCGGACTACATTTTATCGCTCTCATGGAAAGTAAAATAAAAACCCGTGATGATTTTAAAGGATTGGGTGTTGACTTTTTTGCTGATAACTTTCTGAAAATAACTGACTACATTAAAAATCATTAGAACCTTTTAGTCCTTACGAATCTTACGAAGTGAGGATTTATTTAGCCATTGATAAAAGGAAAACCCAATCAATGATCCAAATATTTCTCCAAAAATATAAGTTGGATAAAATGCTTGAAGAACTAAAGCTACGGCCGGATTCAATATCCCGGCCGATCCAACCAGAGCCGAAATAGAAATTCCAAGTAATAGAGATCCTCCAACAATAACTCCTGGAGCATTGCCATAAACAACCGAAGAAATACCAAAAGTAAAGACTACCATTCCCAACATTTCAGCAAAAAATTCTCTTGACCCACCCGCCAAAACTGGAGCTACAATATTTACTGAAAGTTGACTTAAAATATAAATTGCTAGATAAGCTCCAATAATCTGAAAAATAATATATTTAACGGCTTCAGAAAATTTAATTTTTTTTATAAAAAGTAATCCAATCGTAACGGCTGGATTTAAGTGGGCACCGGAAATAGAACCAATCGTATAGACAAACATTGTCAAACAAAGAGAGGCGAGGACTGGTGTTGGAATTGGGAACTTTCCAGAAACAGATAAAAAGACTAGAAAACTTAAAGTAAAAGTTCCAAACATTTCAGCAATATATTTTTTCATAATAATTTAATTAATTATGGTGTTGGGGTAGGAGTTAAGGTCGGAGTCGTAGTGACACTTGGAGTTGGACTTACAGAACCAGTAACTGATGCGGTAGGAGTGACTGCTTCAAATATTTTACCACCTGTAACAATTACAACATCAAATTCACTATCGCTATCAAGATTTGGTGAAACAACTGTAATTTTTTCAAATGTTGGTTTCAATAGTTCTTTTATATTGTCTACAATTTCCTCAAAATTATCTCGGGCTGTGATAGAGGTAGTCGAGATATCAAACTCCTCCGCATTGCCAGTTTTAATATTGTCAGAGCTATATCCTGCCTCTTCTAACGCTTTTACAACTATTCCTGCCTGACCTGGAGTACCTGTACCGTTTATGACCTGAATTTTTACAGATGATTTTTCTATCTTTGGTTTTTCAATTGTTGGGGTAGGAGTTTTTTCTTCTACAACAATGTCATTTTTAACTTCATCTGTATCTTTTGGTTGTTGAGTTACAAAAAACCATCCAATAAGTACAGCCAGAAGAACGCCAATGACAACAAACAACATTGTCTTATTACTTTTTTTTGGTTGATTCGAATATGAAAAAGCTGTTTCTTCCATAAGTTACAAGTCTATTATAAACCTTAATGATTATTCGTCAACACCAAAAATATAAATACTTCGATGTATCGATACATCGAAGTATTTTCGGATAAATTCTCTTCGCGGTTATTCATGATATAATTTCTTATCTAAAATAGGAAGAGTCGCCTAGCTGGTTTATGGCGCAGGCCTGGAAAGTCTGTATGGGCGCAAGCTCATCGCGAGTTCGAATCTCGCCTCCTCCGCAAAAATATATGCCTAAAAGAAAAGTAACCTCGAGTAATAAAATTAACGACT
>CAYIMI010000132.1:0-2455 GCA_964364445.1 uncultured Gammaproteobacteria bacterium | reverse complement strand
GGTTTGTTTTCGACGTGTTGCTGTTCTGAAGATTTTTTGCGAGACATTGTTCCTCTTTTTGCTTTTCCAGTTGGCATACCGCTCTCTTGATTCTGGTTTTTTTGTTGTTGTTCTTTTCTTTTTTTCTCCTGCTCATCGTATTCTTCTTGTCTCTTTTTTTGTCCTTCTTCCATATCTTTTCGTTCTATTATCTTTTCATCTTCTCTCCTTACCATTTGGAATAATCGATTTTTTAAAGATTCTGCTTGTAATTTATCTTTATCCTGAAATTTGTTTTGGAGTTTTTTAAAATCAAGAGGAGTATGGTCTTTGCCACGATTAACCTCGGGTGAATGGGGCTTGGATTCATTTTTGGAAAAAGGATTTACAATTTGAGCAACTGATTTAACAGTTTGTTTAGCAGTTGAAGCCCCCAGCTCTGCTAATTGCTCAAATGTATCGCTTAAAATATTTCCTTTAGCCATAATTATATGCCCAACATAGCCCTCCCCTTCTTGCTCATCTGCTCCATTGACCAGGGCGGATCAAATGTTAATTCTAAAGTCACATCTTTTTCGTTAACCCCTAATTCTTTTATTTTATCTTTAACCTGCGCTTCAATTGTGGCAAATAATGGGCAGCCAATAGTCGTTAGTGTCATTATTACATGAACCTTATTTTTAGTTATTTTTACATTATAAACCAAGCCCAGATCAACGATTGAAATATTTAACTCTGGATCCATGACCTCGGTAAGTTTACTTAAAATTAGTTTTTTATTTAATGTCATGTCTATAATTATAACAATTGGTATAATAACTGTAATGATTACTTATAAACTTCACTTCATTCCCCTAGGCGGCATCGTCGGAGTCACCAAAAACATGTATGTCTATGAATCATACAACGATGATAAGTTAAAAGATATTGTTATTGTCGACTGTGGCATAGGCTTTCCTAAAGAAAAAGAATTGGGAGTCGATTTTGTTATTCCAGATATCACCTATCTGATGGATAAAAAGCAATATATTAGGGCAATTTTGATCACTCATGGTCATGAGGACCATACTTCGGCTCTGCCACTTCTCTACGATGATTTAGGTCGTCCACCTGTCTATGCAAGTCTGCTAACTTCAATGTTCATTGAAAATAAATTTAAAGATAAGCATAAAAAAATTTTGGTTAATCGGGTTGACTTCAATAAAGAATATATATTTGGTGATTTCAAAATTTCTTATTTGACGATGACTCATTCAATCCCAGATACGACTCACATCATAATAAAGACGCCGGTTGGAACAATATATCACGGTTCAGATTTTAAGTTAGATTTGACTCCTCCTTACGGACCGGGGCCCGATTTTTATAAAATTGCTAAAGCCGGCCATGAAGGAATTTTGTGTTTGTTATCCGACTGTCTAGGGAGTGAACGGGAAGGATTGACACTATCCGAAAATATTGTTGGCCAGACTTTTGAGGATGAAATGAGAAAAACAAAGGGTAAATTTATCATGACGACTTTTTCTTCAAACATTTCTCGTATTCGCCAATGTGTCGATGCCGCCATAAAATTTAATCGCAAAATTTGTTTTTTAGGGCGATCGATGAGAGATAATACAAAGATTGCGTCTGCTATTGGTTATTTGCCAATTCCTCAAAGCCTTTTTATTAAAGAAGAAGAGGTTAACAGGTTCCCAGCCGCAAAAATTTGCTTAATTGTTGCCGGTTCGCAAGGTCAATACGGGTCAGCTTTATCAAAATTAGCTGATAGACAAAATAAAAATATTGCAATTAAACCGGGAGATAAGATAATTTTTTCATCAGATCCAATTCCAGGCAATGAGAATGGTGTTTATGAAACGATTGAGCAACTATCTGAAGAAGGAGCGGATGTCGTTTATTCAGACATCGCAGATCAACTTCATTCTTCTGGTCACGGTAATCAAGAAGATCTTAAATTCTTAGTACGATTTACAAAACCAAGATATTTTATTCCGATTGGTGGAACGATTCGTCATCAAAAACAATACGAGAATTTGGTTGAACAGTTAGGTTATGCCAAAAAAGATGTTTATTCTCTTAATGAAGGGGAGACGGTTTGGTTTGTAAAAAACAAAGCATATATGGGTGATAAGATAGAAACAAAAAATATTTATGTTGATGCTTATGGGATTGGAGATGTTGGAAGCGTCATACTTCGAGATAGAAAAACGCTGGCGACGGACGGAATCGTTTTTGCCATTACAGTAGTTGACAACAAAGGTATGTTAATTGGAAAACCAAAAATTTTCTCTCGGGGATTTGTCTTTGAAAAAGATGAGGGTAGACTTTATGCTCAAGCTGAAACAATGATTGAGGATTTTGTAAAAGCTCAAAAAGTATTTGATGCTGGAAAGATGCAGTACGATGTTATTAAGAATCTTGAAGAGTTTTTTAGAAAAGCCACTGGACGCAAGCCGTTGATAGTAGCGGAAGT
>CAYIMI010000131.1:0-2523 GCA_964364445.1 uncultured Gammaproteobacteria bacterium | reverse complement strand
TATGGCAAAAAAGAATCAATCAAAAAGATTAACTAATCAACATAAAGAATCCCAAGGTGTAGTTGGTATATTTGGAGACGAAGCAAAGTCTCATGATACAACAGTTGGCAAAATCTCACATCTTGTAATTAAACAACTTGAAAAGGAGTTTTCTAAATTAACTTTTAGATATAGAACAACGATAAAAAAGGAAGAAATAAACGAAACATTAAAGAAAATTGATCCTGAATTGGGGCAAACTCTTTTTGTATCAAATTCAAGTATTATCCCAGATGGTGGAATAATTGAAGTAAAAGATGATAATGATAATTGGAGAGTATTACTTGTAACAGAAGCTAAACATCAAGGAAAAGACATTGAAAATATTCGAAAAGGAAATCTGGTTGGCAAAAATAACAATCAAGATTTGATGGCTGCTGGTAATGCAATAGAAAGATCGCATAAAAATATATCAGAAATCGTCAACTTTATGCTACATGAATCCCATTTCCCCTATATTTTATTTTTGGAAGGATCAAATTTTCTTACTGAAACTATTTCAATTAAAAGACCAGACGGAAGAGTGGTTACTCTTGATTATAAATCAGGCATGTTAAATAGACTAGATAGATTAACTTCTGCAAATTATGGAATGCCAATTAACACCAATTTATGTAAAAATAAATTTGTTAAACATAAGGATAAAACCATTATGCTTCAGGCAGCTTCAATATATACACAAGGTAATGGAGAGAAATGGGATGCAAAAGAAATGTTTAATATTATGATTGAAATTTCAAAAACCTCTCTTCAGGTATTAGGAAGTGAAATATTTAATCAGATAACTAAGAGTAAATAACCAAAACCAAGAAATTTATCCACTTAAAATAATTTATTAATGACAAGAAAAGCAACAAATAAATTACTACAAAAAGCTAAAGAATCAAAGAGTGATGAGTTTTACACTCAGCTTTCTGATATTGAAAATGAATTAAAGCATTACAAAAATCAATTTAAAGATAAAATAATTTATTGTAATTGCGATGATCCCAGAACTAGCAACTTTTTTGAATATTTCTCCTCGAATTTCAAAGAGTTAGGGTTAAAAAAAATCATAGCTTCTTGCTACAAAAAACAAAATAGGAATTTATTTAATACTAAAGAATTTGAAGGTGGTTTTTTTTATGAATATTCAGGTACTCAAGACGAAAAAATAAAACCAAGTTCAAATGATATAATTCATTTCGAAGGAGACGGGGATTTTCGTAGTCCAGAAAGTATAGAATTATTGAAGCAAGCAGATATTGTCGTAACCAATCCACCATTTTCATTATTTAGGGAATATGTAGAACAGTTATTTAAATACGATAAGGAGTTTTTAATAATTGGTAACATTAACGCCATTACCTATAAAGAAATTTTTAAACTAATTAAAGGAAATAAAGCGTGGTTAGGAATAAATTTAGGTAGAGGAATTTCAGGTTTTATTGTGCCAGAACATTATGAACTTTACGGAACAGAGGCTCGTATTGATAGCCTCGGAAATAGAATAGTTTCCCCAAATAATTGTTTATGGTTAACTAATTTAGACACTTCTAAAAGGCATGAAGATATCACTCTTACAAAGCAATATTTTGCAAATGAGATTGAGTATCCTCGTTACGATAACTATGACGGAATTAATGTAAATAAAACAAAAGATATTCCTTTGGATTATGCAGGTGCTGTGGGTGTGCCTATAACTTTTTTACACAAATATAATCCGGAACAATTTGAAATAATTAAATTCAGAAAAGGAAATGATGAAAAAGATTTGTCAATAAATGGGCAATGTCCGTATTTTAGAATTTTAATCAAAAAAAGAATACGGGAGAATGAAAAAATGAATCAAATGACAAGATCAGAATTGATAAACAAAAAAGAACTAAAAATGATATGTCAGTTTTAAACCAGCATGAGATTCGGAAGCAAAAAAGGAAAGGTTCAAAAACTCGCCCCGCATTCCTACCGCACCCTGCTGAATTTACTATGTCTTGCCTAGCAAATTCATATGCTGTCTCATTTAAAATCTTACAACCCGACTCACTTGCCTAAATTACCACCTTCCAAATGTGCTAAAATACCCTTATTTGACTTGGTCGCCCTATTACTTAACTCACACTGCCCGCCCGAAATGAAAAAAATCTTACTTTTGAATAAAAAAGAAGGCGAAACTCCGCTTGAAGCGCTCGAGAATTTTCGCGCGAAAAATAAAAAATACAAAGATGCAAAGGAAATAAGAATGACTTATGCTGGCAGGCTGGACCCGCTTGTGTCTGGGCTTTTGGTTATCCTAGTCGGAAACGCAGTCCATGAAAAAGAAAAATATCTGGGACTTTCTAAAGAGTATAAATTTAGTGTTCTTTTCGGTTTCGCCACAGATACTTATGATATTTTAGGAAAAGTACATTCTAATATTCTAACGAACATTGGAATGAAAGAACTAGAAAAAAAGATAAAACAAAATCTTAAATTTTTTACGGGAAAGTTCATGCAAAGCTACCC
>CAYIMI010000130.1:0-2530 GCA_964364445.1 uncultured Gammaproteobacteria bacterium | reverse complement strand
TTTGACTAGTTAATTAGTAGTATTCAACAAGACACTTCGATGTATCGATACATCGAAGTTAAGTATTGCTGGAATTTGCTATTTGTTTTTTATTCAGTGATGAAGCTTGCCAAATCATACCACCGACTATAAAGAAAAAACCAAGATATTGTTGAATACTAATTGTTTCTTTAAGAAAAAAAACTGAACCTAGCAAAGATACAACTGCTGTTAATGGTAAAAAAGACGATGCAACAGAAACGGGAATTTTTTTTATGGAAGAAAACCAACAAAAAGATATTGCAGATAAAAATAAACCCAAATATAAAGCACTTGTTAGACTATTAAAATTAAATAAATTAATAATAGATTTATTCATAATAAAAGAAAAAAACAAAAGCATTAATCCCCCATAAAGTTGTCTACCTGCCAATATGAGGAATATGTCTGCCCCCTTATTTAACAGTTTTTTTGCTATTGCATGAGAAATTTGGAACATTAGTGGTGAAAATAAAACAAGGATATCTCCTAAATTTAAATTAACTCCCCCTTTATAAACAATAGTTATTGCGCCAATAACCATTAGTAAAGTTGCACTAACTTGACTACTGCTAATTATTTCTCCCAAAAAAATTACTCCTAAGATCAATGAGTAAATTGGTTCTATTTGAAGGAGTAATCCGGTATTAGTTCCCGATGTCAACTTTGTTCCTACAAATAAAAAACCTTGACCAGCCGCTATAAATAAAGCTACAGGAAGTAAAGTTTTTAAAATTTTTGGTAAAAATAGTTGACTGTGTCTTTTCTTTATTACTAGTTGAATAATAAAAGGAATTGATGCTATAAGCGTTGAAGTACTCACCAAAAAAAGAGGATCTAATCTAAGAACAAATTTATGGGCAAATAATGGGTACATTCCCCACAAAGCCATACCTAAAAACAGGATTGAATAGGTCTTGTTAATTTTCATATAAATTTTTTCGTAAACTAATTAAAAAGAAAGATAATACTATAAGTAAAGAAATAATACTTATTAGATTTCCTACTGCTCTCACTAAAGTATTTCTAAAACTAAAAAGCAATTTATGATTTCCTTCGGGAACTGATACGGTGATTAATTTATAGTCATTGTTATCATTAATTTTAATTACCTTGCCGTCCAAACTTGTCTGCCAACCGGGAAAGTTAAAAGTATTTAATCTGAATATAACCGGACTTTTTGATTCAACTTCAAATTCTTTTTTTGAAAAATTATCTGTTAGTTTTTTAACTCTAACATTCTCTTTATTATCTGACAAAATATAAAAACTGTCTTTTGTTAAATCTTGTCTTTCTAGCCCAATTGTTGTCGTCCCTAACTCAGTTTTTTTTGTTTTTATTCCCTTCGGCGAAAATTCAAATGATGTTTTACTTACCCGCCAGGAGATTTCCTCAAAACTCGTCAACTTTTTTTCATCATAGGATCTTAAATCGTGAGGTTTAGAATAGGTTATATATTTTATAACAGTTATAAAAATTATAATTATTATAAATAGATTAAATAATGCTTTTTTAATCCCACTATCTGCTTTAATTAACTTTCCAAAATAATAAATTCCTGCTCCGTCAATCAAACTGATAAATATTCCTGTAAACGTCAAAAATCTCCAAGGAAACTGAAGATACCAAAGATATTTGACCTTATCCCAAATAAATTGAGAATAAGTTGAAGACATTAACAGTGAAAATAAAAATAGAAAAGACAAGAAAAAATACATTTTTAGCGATTCTCTTTTCTTTTTTGTAAAAAAATAAAATAAAATGGCAACAAAGGAAAAAATTGTCAAAAAAATATGAATCTTTCCTAATTGAAAGCTCATTCCGTCTGCAGGCCCTTCAATCGAACCTCCGTATCCCCAAGGTGAAAACCATAGTTGAAAAGGGTAGATAAAATGAATCTTATAATTGGCTAGTTCGTGAGTTAAGATCGCATCAACCAGCGTAAATCTTTTTTCTATAAGAGAAGGTAACCAAAAAAAAGCTGATAAACTTAAGCCAAAAAAAACACCAAGCAAAAAATTCTTTAAAAATATCAGTCGAGTTTCTGAATTAAAAAAATAATAAATAAAAAATAGTCCTACGAAAAAAAATGTTGGAAAAGCAATCAACGGATGAGCTAATACTAACAACGCCAAACTAATACTAAAAACAATTGTTGATTTTAAATTTTTATTTTTATAAATGTTGTCTAACCCCAGAAAAACAAACGGTAAAATAGACATGGCAAAAAATTCCGCCCAAGCTCCTCTTATATAAATTGTAATGGCACGATAAAAGAAAAATGTGAATAAGGTTGCCGAAAGTATGCCGGTCTTTTTATCAAAAAATCTCTTTCCAAGCAAATACATACCTATTGAAGAAAAAAAAGAACCGGTAATGATCATTAATTTGAAAGACCAAAGCAAATTAAATCCAATTAAATGAAAAAATTCAGCTACGTAGTAGATAAGGGGTGGATAAAAATTAAAGAGCGGGTATCCAAAATTAAAGCCTAATCCTCCTACCCAGCGCG
>CAYIMI010000129.1:0-2534 GCA_964364445.1 uncultured Gammaproteobacteria bacterium | reverse complement strand
CGCCTATCAAAATTCCCAAACCCCATACCAATGCTTGAGTGGCAATCAGCTTTATATTGAATGTCTTATACTCAACAATCAGATAGGCTAGAATGCCTATGAAAACAGGCATGGTGAATAGACCATACTGCGAGTATTGCCATTGGTCGGTTAGGCTACCTATCAAATTACCTGAAGAAAGTGCTAGCAAGAATAGGATAATGCCCGTCGTTGAGAAAATTATCTGTCTTTTTGAACTTATTTCGACGGTTTTTTTATAAAGCTTAAAACTGTAGAAAAGTATCCACATGATGGAGAAAATTTCTACTGTATAGATGTAGTAAGTCGCGATAACACCTTCTATGGCAACGCAATAACTCATATCTATGCCCGCTAAGTTGAAATGTGTCGGCAGGGTTAATACTATAGGTAATATTAAAAATAACATCAACCATTTTTTCCCCAAAGTAACATCCCTTTTTTCATTTAGAGCGTCTATAAAGTAAATTGAGAAAATATAAATAAGAACTTCAACCAGGATTATGATAGACCAAAAGAATAATATGCTAGAGGGGTCGTTGCTCGCCCAAATATACAAATCCAATAATACCCACGAAGAGAATAATAGGGTTATAATAAAAAATAGCTTGGCAGCCAATATTTTTCTGGCTTTCAAAAAGAGCAGGAATCCAAAGACAAGGGCGAAAACTACGGAAATACCGTGAGAATAATAAAACAAAGGGGGTACATTACTAGAGAAGAAGAGATATTGTGCTGGCTCCCATGAGCATAATGGCATGATGTTCTTTAGTTAATTTTATTTTTAATCTTTTTTTCTAAAAATGGCTCGAAAAAACCTTTATAACGCCTTTGTAAATCTTTTCTCTTCCAATCGTCCGAGGTAATTGTTTTACGACACACCTTGGATCCACAAACACACCTCATGGGGGCTATACTTTTCGAGTTGATGCACATAGCATAATCTATGGTAATTTCCTCTCCTTTTTTTATGTTTCGCATTGCAACGACCGTAATCTCACCGCTAAAACCGCAGGTCGGGTTGCAACTGTGATTTAAATAATCCGCATCTTCCACTTCGGAAATTTTTGAAAGGCCAAAATACAGATCATCGCCTATTTGAAAGGGGAAAGATTTCATTTTTTCCGAAAGGGCATTAAACTGTTCTGATGTCATTACATATCCCCCAAAAACAATAACTCTCTCTTCCTTCTCAATGTTTTCCGCAGCAAAGATGCCGAATCCGTGCGAAATCGATGTCTTCCGGGCTTTTTTCGTTAACCAAGAGAGGTGATATTTCATGAAAATTTATTCCAACAAACCCGCCTCTTCTTGGTTATCCAAGATAATATAGTCTTTACTAACGAAGAAGCGATAATAAGTAAGTAGAATAGAAGTGACCAACAAAAGTACCGCAACAACAGTCAGAATTTTCATACTCCTACTCATCTTTCTATTATATCAAAAAATTAGTCTAAGTAAAGGAAGTAACTGCCGATCAGAATAACTACGATAGCCAGAACTCTTTGAAATAAATGTCGCCTCGATATTTTTTCTGTAATGATATGAGGGAGAAATAGTGTCAATAAAATGCCTATAATGAAAGTGAACACAGTTTGATAAGTGTTTACAACAAGGATGAGAGCAACTGGAGCAAGCAAGGTTGCGAAATTGCTTATTAAACCACCTAGCACATAGAAGAATTCACTAATCCCGTTTAATACAAATATTTTCACTCGACTTGTCGTTATCAGTGATACAAAATCCTTTCTAAAATCTTTAGAAAGTAAGAAAAAGGACATTCCAACTATAAAAATACCTAAGTGTTGCCAAAAAAGAGAGGTGACAAATGATCCCTCGTAGATTGTAAATTTTTTGAAGAGAACATCATTGAAAGCGAACAATAGCGCAGACAGAAGAATAAAACATACCATTCCCCATTTTATTCTAATTTTCCCTTCAACTTCTTCTATATCAAAAGATAATATTCCCGCGCCAGCTAAAATGGATAGAGAAGCAAGAATTTGGATCAAGGTCAAAGTTTCATTTAGAAAAAGATAACCCAAAAAGTAGGCGAAAACCGGGGACAATTGGAAAAGCGCTACCACTACGGACGACTCCTCTGTTTTAAGAGATTTTAGATAGAAATATAAACCGAAAGCATTCAAAAAACCTGGAATTAAGAACAGTAAAAAGTTTTGTAGATTGGAATATAAAACTATTTCACTGTATTTGATAACTAGAAGTGCTATAGAAAAAATTAAGGAGAAAAAGGTGGAAAATAAAAAAACTGAACCGACCCCCCCTCCGGTGCTGTATTTTGAAAGTATGAACTTGTCAAAATGGGTATTAGCGCTCCAAAAAATTGGGGCGAGGATGGCAACGAAAAACCAATTCATAGCTCGATTATATCATTATTTTTGCTAATGCGCTTCACTTTCTTTATAAAGTTTACCCTTTTTTCCATAAATCCATGTGGCTCTATTGTGTTTATAGAACATAAATTTAGCATATCACTATTAATATTTTTGACAACC
>CAYIMI010000128.1:0-2547 GCA_964364445.1 uncultured Gammaproteobacteria bacterium | reverse complement strand
TCTGTTTGAGGAAGGACTAAGCTCATTCTGCGCTCTTTTTTACTAACCCGCTCAATGAAAGCTTTAATTTTTTGGCCAATCTTCAAATCTTCATCACCTTTTAGCTTGGAAATATGAATCAAACCTTCTATTCCCGGCTCTAATTTGACAAAATAGCCATATTTTTCTTTTCTAGTTACTTCTCCATCAACTTCTTTATCTTTTGGATATTTTTCCTCAATTATTTCCCATGGGTCTTTTTGGAGTCTTTTGAGAGAAAGGTTTAATTTAAAATCGGTCATGTTTTTTTCAACCACAAAGACGTCAATTGTATCCCCAACTGTCACAAAGGACGCGGCATTAGAAACCTTTTCCCAAGAAATTTCGGAAATATGAATTAGACCTTCAACTCCTTCTACTTCACAGAAAACTCCAAATTCTGAAGCCCCTAATACTTTGGCTTTATATATTTTACCTTCTTTGACTGCTTCAAATTTTTTTACTAAATCTTTATGGGAGATTTTCAAAACTGAAGCTTTTTGAGAAACAACCAAACGATTTTTTTCTTTATCCACTTCAAGTATCTTTACTTTAACTTTTTGACCTCGCATCTTTTCTGGTTGAGAAATAAACGGCTCAGTAAGCTGAATCTTTGGAATCACCCCTCTTATTCCCATAAAATTAATAAACACTCCACCCTTTCCATATTCTCCACACATCACATCAATTTCTTCTTCGTTATCTCTCTTTTTAATAAGAATATCCCACTTACCTTTATCAAAGAATTTTCTTAGAGAGACTACCGGAAAGCCATTTTTTGATTCTTCGCTGATTATTCTTACTAAAATTGTATCTCCAACATTTAAATAAGGTACATAGGTAGAGATTTCTTTAATTTCAAGTTCGCCTAGAATTGCTTGAGCTTTTCCACCAACATCAAAGACAATCCCTTTTTTTGATATAGAAATAATTTTAGCTTCAATTTCCTTTCCTTTTTTAAGTAAAGCAGGTTTGGTTTTTTTAAGAAGCGAATCCATTATGTTCATAATATAAATATTTCTCCTTTTTACTCCAACAAGAACATTAATATACCAAATAAACGTGCTGTTAGCAAGAGAAATTAAAATAGAACCCTCTCTTTTATTAACAAGGTGCTTTCAGAAGGCCTTATTCACTCTTGTGAGTATGATATAATAAAATTATATGCGATTCAAGAAGTCTCCCTACGCTTTATTTTTAGATATCGATGGTACTTTAACAAATAATCTTTTGCCAATTTCTCAACCCGTTAAGTGTGCAATTTCAAGTATTAATAATGATCTTCATGTCGTATTAATTACGGGAAGAAGCTTGTCTTCAACAATATTAATTGCTGATGAATTAGGCCTTTCTTGTTATGCTATTACTGAGGGAGGGGCAAGAATTATAGATGATCAAAAAAGAACAATTTTATTATCTTGCATAGAAGAAAAAGCTGCAAAAAAAATTGCTTCTTTATGTATAAAACTGAATATCGAGTTTAATATTTGCATTGAAGGAAAAAGTTACATGTACCCGAATAAACAAGTATTCTCTCTCCAAAACTTTTCAAAAATATCAAGAATTTGTGTTCTAAATATTAATCAATCTTATTTAAAGGATCTTGAAGATTACCTTCGAAAAATAGGTAATATTGATTTTTTTCAAGTAAAAAATAATAAAAATCCTCTTAACTGGAATTTAGATATCACTGCAAAAAATGTTAATAAAAAAACTGCGCTTAAGAAGCTATTAAGATTAGTAAAGTTTTCAAATAGTAAGACTATAGGGGTCGGAGATGGTCATAATGATATGGAATTTATAAAAAATGTTGAAACAAAAATTGCTATGGGAAATGCTGTTGATGAATTAAAGAGAATCGCTGATTATACAGTTGATACAGTAATGAATGACGGCATCGTAGATGCTGTTAACATTGTAAAAAGATTATTAAGAAGTTTTAAATATGGAAAACAGAATTTCAGGGGTGGGAGTTGCTCTTATTGACATTAAAATACTAAAATAACAAGCTATAATAATTATATTTTAAGTCTTAAGCTTTTACTTTGACAGGAAGTCATATTTTGTTTGGAATAGTATTACTTTATAATTTATAATATAATGCAAAACTGTATGATAACAATTCGGTCGATTATTGATAAAATTAATCATCAAATTGTTGATGAAACGGATATAAACCGCGCTGTTAAAGTATTGCGGGGAGGATTTCTTTCAAAACCAGATGGTGGTCCTGTGGTTGTGCAATTACAAAATCAAATGGCTGCCACACATAATCAAAAATACGCAGTAGCCGTTAACTCAGGTACTGCAGCAGTACATTGTGCGATTGCTTCTTTGGAACTAAAGCATGGAGAAGAAGTACTTGTCCCTGTTCTTGCCAATATTGTAGATGCGTCAACGGTTATTCAAGAAGGTGGCAAACCTGTCTTTGTCGACATCGATCAAAACTCTTTTAATATTGATCCTAAAAAAATTGAAGCAAAGATAAGTAAGGATACTCGAGCAATAATAGTAGTACATATGTATGGC
>CAYIMI010000127.1:0-2623 GCA_964364445.1 uncultured Gammaproteobacteria bacterium | reverse complement strand
GAAGAAGAGAAAATAACAACTTAAATTTATAATCGAAATCATAATCTCCAAACAAGGTATCTCTGAGAATATTGACGTTCATTGAATAAGTAATCAGTATGACATATAGAAAAGTGATTACTAATGTTGGAATGGCAAATCGTTTAGAAAATAAGTTCATAACTGTCGTATTATTTTAATAATTGATCAATGACAGTTTTGAAGGCGTCTATTGGTTGGGCTCCGACTAACAATTGAGTCTTACCCTTACTATCTATAACAAATGTTGATGGCGTACCGTTTACTCCAGCCGTATTACCTTCGGCCATTTCATCCTTGACGGCTTTTGCATATTTTTCGCTATCAAGACATTGCTGAAATGATTGTTGATTTACTCCAACTTCAGATGCCAGTGGCCCCAAATCTGTTAGGGCAAATCCTGTCCCGTTTGATGTTGTTCTTTCAAAGATCTTATCTGTATAGTTCCAAAAGGCCTCGCTTCCTCCAAGTTCCGCAATACATCGCCCGGCCTCTGCTTCTTTTTGGGCATTTGCATGAAATGGAAGCGGATAATCACGAAAAACTAAGCGAATCTTATCACCATAAGTTTTTATTAACTCTTGAGTGGTTGGATGAAAGCTCTTGCAGAATGGACATTCAAAGTCAGAATATTCAACAAGTGTTATTTTTGCGTTTTTATTTCCCCGAATACGTTCATCATTTGATACGTCCTTTATTTTTCCAGCCGGAACCTGAGCAGAAGGTTGTCCACCTTGTTGAGGAATGGCAGCCTGCACTGGTTTACCGATATTTTTCTCAAGATATTGATTTTTTGTAAAAAGTACACCAATAAAAAACGAGGCAATAACCAAACTTACGGTAAGAACAGTATTGAGATTTAATTGAAAAGGTACTGAAGAGGACTTTTTATGTTCTGCCATATTAGATGATAATTTAAATGTTAATTAATGTAACTACTACAAAGTGTAGTAGGTTATTTTTTGAATGTCAAGTGGTTAAATAATATTACTAACGAACTGATGAAGAATTAGCTGGAGTAAAAATTGTTTGCTCACAATAAGAGGTACAACCTTGAGTACTTGAACATAAAACCATCACATCTCGTCCACCTTCATGAAGTTCTAAAGCTCTTACTGGAATAATAATAAAAAATATAATAACGCTTAATGAGAAAAGACTTATAAGTATGTTTTTTAAAGAAAAAATGTGACGGTATTGTCTATTTTGTGTTACCGCTCTAATACGGGCGTCAAGTGTGTGAGGATCTGCAATCGCCGGAGCAAAAGTAAAATCATATGATAGTTCATGGTTTAATAATTTTTTGAAAACAGATATAAGATGGACACGAGTATTTTTTTTGATGGCAGCCTTGTCAGCCAACAGTTCCCGTTCTGTACGATACGCCAATATTAAATCTGAAAAAAGCGGAAAGAATGGAAAAAGCGATTCTATTGTGTGGGCAATGAGCAATGTCAAGGCATCGCGATGCTCGAGATGGTGTTGTTCATGAAGTAGAATTGTTTTAAGTTCAGATTGATTAGAGAGGTCGATAAGTTTAGTTGAGATATATATTTTTGGAGATTTAATACCAAAACAAAAAGCAAACGGCTTTTCATTTTGGATAGTTATTACTTTATTGATGAGATTGAGATTTTTTAAAAGAGGTGTTAAGTTTGCATGATTAAAGACATTTTTTTGAAGGTAACTACGAAATCGGTAGATCCTTAAAAGTGTAGAAATAAATTTAATAGCTGTGTAAAAAATCACTGCATAAATAATTATAAAAATAATCATTCCAAGATTTTCGGGCATCTGAAATGATAAAGTATGAGCAATAGCCTGACAATAATAAATTGTATGATGAACAAGAAGAGGAATAAATTTATATATTACCATACTCACCAACGTACCAAGAATTAATAGTAAACTTACGAAGATAAGGAAATGCTTGCCTAATTTCATTTTTTTCTTTCCAACAATTTTAATAGATACAATTTTTTTTCTTTCGGAAGTGTGTCAATTGACTCTGCAAATGAAACAACTGCCGTATCGCTAAATGAGGAAAAAAACTTTTTGATAAAGGTCTGGGCAAATTTTTTGCTATATGTTTCCTTGGTTATTTTGGGAGAGTAGACGAAGGAGTTTTCCCAGCTTTTTTTAAGCACGATTCCTTTTTTATATAAACGATGCAAAATAGTTGCAACAGTCGTATATGCTAATTTTTTGTTTGAAAGTTTTGTCATCACATCACGGACCGAACATGATTTACATTTCCAGATAATAGACATTACCTCCTGTTCCAGTTTACTCATCGATTGTTGTACCATATCTACTACATAGTGTAAGATATCGGTCAATTATTTACAACTTTTATGATTTTGGTATCTTACAGACTCAATTATTTAGAAGCGTGACTAAACAAGAAAGATAAGCGGGAAAATTTTTTTCATAATTTAAACAGGGCTTTAAAAAATTTCGTTACCTTCTGCTGCCAAGACTTCTTAACCGTTGGCTGAGTCACCTCTTGATTAGGCGCAACAGAGTCGGAAACTCCGAGAGTCGGAGATTCGGCAGATTTTGTTGGTTCAATGACAGCTTCTTTTACATCTTTAGCAAAACCACC
>CAYIMI010000126.1:0-2656 GCA_964364445.1 uncultured Gammaproteobacteria bacterium | reverse complement strand
CTTCTGCCCAAACTTTTTTACCCCGACCAGAAATAAAATTCAACCAGGCAGGTTTTTTGTCAATGCAAAAATTACCACTGACCGCTAAACATTTAACTTTTTTCTTTTGTTCAATCAATTGAGCTACTGCATGAGATGCAATCGTTACCATGTTCATACCCATTGCGTCTGTGGTATCAAAATAAAATCTTACATAAACATATGTGCCAACGATCCTTGTTCCTATTTTTTTGAGTTTTAAATAAGAAGATGTTTTTTCTGCCTCAGATTTGAGCAATTTAAAATTATCATCTAACCAAGTTTTAAATTCATTACTTTCTTTAATTCCGGTAGTTTCAAAAACGGGACCTCTGGTTGTCCCTACATTTTCTAGACACGTTACTGCTCCGCCAGATAAATTGATGGCCTTGCAACCTCGATTAACAGAGGCGACCAATGCGCCTTCTGTTGTAGCTAAAGGTAAATAATAACTTTGTTTGTCTATTTGAAGAGGTCCCGCAACTCCTAGAGGTAAAGTTGTTGCTCCGACTAAATTTTCACAATGTATTGTTTTTTCATCATCGACGTGTGCATTAGAAACATTTTCCAACTTTATTTTTAATTCTTTTTCCAAAAACTCTCGCCTTTCTTTTGCAGTTTTAAAATCTTTTAGATTCATATATTTATTAGTCGGATCATTATTGAGAATCATTTGATTTATATTATATAATCTACGCAATGGATTACTACAAAAAAAAGCTCTTTCTTGCTGAAGTAGATAAAAATGATAATGTTATTAAAAAGGTGGAGCGCTGGCAAGCTCATAAAGAAGGAGTTCTTCATCGTGGGTTTACTACAATCTTGACTTACCAGGATAATATTGTTCTTCAACACCGCAAACATTTGGCTTTTGACGGCTACTTTGACTTAACTTTTTCTTCTCACCAAATTTACAAAAATGAAAAGCTACAAAATGATTTAGAAGCTATCTATGAAACCTTAAAAAGAGAGTGGAACATTGACAAAACAGGATTAGTAAGCGAACCAAAATTTTTAGATAAATTTTATTATAAAGCCAAAGACCCGAATAGTATTTTTACCGAGCATGAAATAGATTATGTTTATAGTGCTAAGTTAAAAAACCTTCCAACTCCAAATACTGACTTTGCCTATGGATTTGAGTTGATTAGTAAACGAGAAATTAAAAATTATAAAATTGCACCCTGGGTAAAACAAATTGTCATTCCCGCGGAGGCGGGAATCCAGTCTAAATATACCTCTTTAAATAAACGGGATTCTAAAAAACTTAAATTGGTATAAGAATATTGAATAAGGAATAAACCAAATTAAGTAATAGATCGCCATCGTTAGAATCTTAAAAAAGTTTTGTTTTGAAGAAAATCGAATTGCCAAATATCCTAGAATTAACTTCCAAATTAACAAGCTCAAAGAATAAGCTACAAAAAATATACTAAAGCCTTTTCCAAGTATTGAAAAAGTTCTAGGTGGAGGAAGAAAAATAAAAAGAACTGAAGTCGATAAAAACCAAATTAAAGTAGGTAAAAGCGAATAAGAAAAAGTAAAAATAAAACTGGAAAAAGATATTTCCTTTTTATTTTTACTAAATAATTTAGATAGCAGATAAAAAAAGATTGCTGTTAGCAAAACATTAATTATGAATAAAAAATATATTAACGTCGCCGGGTAAATTTTATCTCTTAAATAATAAATAAATTTAAAATATATAAAAATTATTCCAATGATAAATACTGGCTGATAGTAATCTTTCTCCACGCTTATCTTACGCATTGTTTTGTATGGGTTAAAAATAAGCCCAACGAATCTATTAATTATGATTAAAAAAGAAGATAGACAATTTACCAATATTTTTTTAAAATCCATATTGCAGGACGGTAACTAATTTGATCAAAAATCTACCTAATAAAAAATATAAAGATATTGATACCAAAAAAGTAATCGGGATTATATAAACAAACGGAGCTATTTTAAAATAAACAGTAATTTTTTTAAAATAATGTGTCAGATAATTTACACCCAAGTTATTGGGTTCGATCGAAAAAACCTCATTTAACTTTTGCTTCATTCGTAAGTTCATTGATCTCATAATTTATTATTAAATACTTTAATAAAACTTTTTCTGGCTCGAAATAGCAAACTCTCTGTTGCTTTAAAATTCATCTTTAATTTATCGGCAATTTCCTTAATTTTTATTTCTTCCATATACTTTAGTCGTAGAACTAATTGATAATCATTCGGAAGAGATTCAAGTATTGTTGTTATTTTTTCTTTTAATTCTTTTTTATCAATCTCTTCATCAATAAAAACTACCTTTAGACTTTCAACAATATATGAGGGAAGTCTTGAAAAAAGAATATTTTTAATCTTTTTTTTTCTTATTTGATCAACTATTTTATGTCTGGCAATTGAAAATAAAAACGTTTTTAAGGATGATTGAAATCTAAAGTCACGAAGTGCCTCAATAAAATCAATAAAAATATCTTGAGTTAGTTCTTCGGCGGTTTGATAGTTATTGATTTGCGATTTAACGTAGTTAAAGATTGAGGGTTGAAATTTTTTATAGACATAAAAAAGTGCTTTCTCGTCTTTTTTGATTATTTTTTCTAATAACTTTTTTTCTTCTTGACAAGTGTCCATA
>CAYIMI010000125.1:0-2658 GCA_964364445.1 uncultured Gammaproteobacteria bacterium | reverse complement strand
AATTTGATCCCATGTGTCCTTCGCCTTCTCTGACAATTAGCGTTCCTCCCAGTTTTTTAAACATATATAAACCCTGTTTTTCATCACAGCTCCAGGGGTCATTATCGGAATTAATAAAAATAAAATTAGAAGCGTGGTTTTTTATTTTTTCCCAATTGTATTTTTTTTGTAAAATTAATTCTTGTGGTTTTTCCTTTCCTCTAGGGAAACTATAACCAGCCACCAAAATTACTTTATGAATTTTTATTTTTATATTTTCTAAAATACTTAAGATTAGAGGACACCCTGCAGAGTGACCAATTAAAATAGTTTCAGAATTAAATTCCCCACCCAAGATAAAAGGTAGTTGTATTTTTAAATTTGGATGATCGGTTTCAGGAAGTTGCGGAACCCAAACTTTATATCCTAACTTTTCAAGAAATTTTTTAATACTAGGTTGCCAAAATGAATTTGGATTACTTCCTGTTCCGTGAACAATAATTGCATTTTTCATAATCGAAATTATATCATCTCAGCAACTTCTTTTCCTAATTTTACGGCGTAATTGGTGCCACGATCGTATGGATAAGTCATGTCGAGATTTGCTATAAAAAAGTTTTTAACTGGCGTTATAAAATCAGGTTTATTTTCTTCAAAATCCTTATCAAAGATCGGTTGGGCAAATGGTGCTTTGAAAAGAAAACAATTTTCAATTTTCAATTTACAATTACCAATTTTTTCCAAATGAGGTTTAACGAGATTTAATATTTCTTCTTTATCCATTTTCAATAATTTATTATCTCCATCCACATACCACCCAACATAAGCTAAATGGTGATTATTGTAATGTTTTTTATCAGCAAAATTAGTATGTTGAGCAAGAATCATAAACGGAATTTTATCAGTACAGATATTAAGCCAGTAAGTTTTGTCAAGGATTGGTTTATCGGTTTCAAGTATTAAAGTAATAGCATGTAGATATTTTAGTTTAGTAAATTGATATAAATATTCCTGTGTAAAAATATTAGAAGTTAATTTAGCCATAATTGAAGTTGGCAAAGTTGAAATGACTTTGTCGTATATCTGACCATTAACTAAAAACTTATCCCCCTTTTTTTCTATAGACTCGACTTGGTAGTTTGTTAACACATTCACTTCTAAGTTTTTCAACTTATTCTCAAGATAATCAATAAATGTTTGAAAACCACCTTGAATATACCCTAAAGATTTAGTCCTTTTATTGATTCGAGCCCAAATAAAGACAGCTGAAACAATTCCCGCATATCTACCGAACTTTCCCCGAAAGAGCTGTTGCCACAATCTATTCCATACATTAATTCCCATGGTTTTTTTTAAAAAATCTTCTGAAGTAATCCTTTTATAATATGGCAGATATGGAGATAGTTTAAGAAAAACAATCACAAACCCAGCTCGAAGTTTGTCAATTAACTTTAAGAGAGGGAACTTTAAAAGATCAATAGGAGTGTCAAAAGAATAGCTTGAAAGCTTTTTATCAACAGTAAATAAAGAAGATGTTGTTGGACTTTTAAAGTATATTTTATCAAAATCGATTTCTTTAGCAAAGTTAAGAATATCTGAATCTGTAGCAAAAAGATGATGATAAGCCCGTTCTAAATACCAGTTCCAATTTTTTCCTTTAAATCCAACTGCAAGTCCGCCTAAAACAAGCTCTTTTTCCAGGATTGTTATCTGATGACCATCTTCGGCGAGACAGTAAGCAGCAGTCAATCCGGTAATTCCACCTCCAAGTATTGCAATTTTCATTTGAATAATGATAACAAAATAATGTATATTATATAAATAATATGTTTAAAAAATTTTTTACTTTGTTTTTAGTCTTGTTTGTTTTTTCTGTTCTAACGTTTGATGTTTTTGCTCAAGATGGTTCACAGCCTCCCACCTTTTGTTTTATAGCTTCACATTGTCTCAACGCAGAATCATCATGTTCAAGCGTCAACCAAGGCAACGGTCATATAGCTAAATTAACAATAGATCCGAAAGATAAACCTTTGCCTAATAGTAGAATATACGTAGTTGAAGTAATATCTACCGCTAACGGACAATATTATACTTCAGGAAATGTCGAGATTGATAACCACCTTACTTATTCAATACCAAATGATCTTGGCTATCGGTTTGAGGGCTTATTTAGAGAAGATGGGACAACTCCAATTAATCAAACATTACTTAACCCTTTAAAAACTAATGGGAATGGGTCTTTATTAACAAATGAAGGTAATCCTGTCTCAGCCTTAGAGTGGGGAGATTATACTCCTGAAGGTCATGAAAGAAAATGGTTTGGTTTTAGTATTGCTGAGCCTGAGCCAACCGTTGATCCAAACCTTGGGTTGGGTGGACAACAATTAGGAGAACCAGTACTTGATTGGGTAGGGGCGTCACAAAAATGCCTTCCCCTTGCCTGGGATCCTGATGGAAGGGTTTTTGACAGCCAGAGTTTGGAACCAATTCCTGGTACCTCAGTAACTCTTACAAAAAAAAGAACTAATGGAATTTTTAGCTTCGTTAATAAATTTGATCCTAACGATGTTCCAACTGGAGTGTTGATTAATCCCTACTTAACTTTAGAAGATGGTGGTTTTAGCTTTTTTGTTCCAGACGGTACATATAAGTTGACTCCTCAGATTGCGGGTTATAATT
>CAYIMI010000124.1:0-2659 GCA_964364445.1 uncultured Gammaproteobacteria bacterium | reverse complement strand
TGGCCAATTCGCACGGATGGGCGGCATACCATTAGAAACCGGCAGCGCCAGAAAAATCGCTGCAAGGGAGACAATTGTAATTAATGGGATTAGGTTGAGGTAGGAGAAAAAATATAAACAATTAAAAAGAAGGAGTAAAAAATGGAACTTTTTGGAAAAACAATAAAATACAAAAAATATTTCAAAGTATCAAGTGTAGTACTCACTGCACTTATTCCTCTGGTTTTACTTTTATTACTCTCTGCCTGTTCAACAAAACCATCAGAGACAGATGCGAAAAAAGTTTACGAAAATTTGTGGAAAGATGAAATAAAAAGAGGGGAATTTAAGATAAATAGTTTTAAAAAGATTAACGCCCAGTCTGGAGAAGTATTTGGAGTTAAGGTTTATGTAATTGAAGTTGAAGCTGAAATAGAGTATTCATCAAAAGATATTCCCGGCGGTTCTCTTACAACTGCAAGAAATAAAGGTAAGATAAAAAAGATAAAAAGGGAATTAAAGTTCGAGAAAACAGAAAAAGGCTGGCAGGGAGAGGATGAGAAGATTTATTGAAAATGATTAATACAAACCTTTAAAAAGGAGCTTAAAAATGTTTACTCAACTAAGGTATTTATCCTTTATGGTAACATCAATATTCTTGCTCTTTATTTTGTATTCCTGTTCAGAAAATCTTCAAAGCAGAATCATTGTAAAGTGGATAGAAAAGGATGGGAAAGAGAGTATTGAATTTTTAAAGGATGGAACTGTCATTGGAATTTATCCCTCTAAGTTCAAGAGTGGTAGCGAGTCGGTAACTGGTAATTACAAATTTATTGAGAACAATCGTCTTAAGATAGACTTTGGTATCATAGTTGGGACTGTAGTTGCAGAGGTTTCCATTGATAAGGAAGGGCGATTAAATTTAAAAGAACCAAACGGTAAAGTTGAAATATTCATGTCAGAGGCGATGGCTAAGAAAATGAAAAATTAAGGTTCTACAGGATGGCAATAAATTATACCAGGAGGTAAGTCATGGCAAGAAAATGCGTTTATATGTGGTCTTTTATAATGTTTTTAACAACTACATTTTTGTTTTCAGTAGCACTGGCGAAAGAAAGTAAAAATGTTCCAACGCATATAAGGCAACTTGTATTCGAAAAATCAAGATTTTCGCAACAAATTACCCTAAGCCTTCCATGTGAGGACGATCCAAATGCTAAGAATTGGGTTGTTGAACAGTGGCATGAAAAAGATAAATATTTATTTATACCTCCCCTTCATGTGTCCAAAGCCGATGGAATTTCAGAGGAAATTTTGTCCTTTCTAACACTGACTGGATTATCGAAAGTTCAGAAAATGACTTTTGGCTCTGGAACGGAATATAAAACAACATATAATTTTTTTTCTTATTCAAATAAAATTAAACAGCATATTGTGAAAGGCAATTTCCAACACAAAGAAAATGAAATATTTTGTAATTTTAATATCCTTCTTGGACGACGAGCTTTTAAATCAATTGACTACACAAATCAATATGTAGCAAATCCAATGGGGGTTAAAATAAATTTTTTTGCCCTTACTTTTACTTATACATTAACTACAGCGAAGCTCCCAGGTCTACCCAAAATAACTAAACAATTCCAAGGTAAGGCAAAAGCCTACCTTGATCCTGATGATGGAAAATGGAAATTAGACGATCTATCATTAGCGGATGGGGGTGAAAAAGAATATTTAACTTTGTTGAGGGAAAAAATAAATACTGTAAAAAAAGAAATCAAAGATGGTAGAGCCTATGAGAAAAATGGTGAATATGACAAGGCAATAGCAAATTATAATAAAGCACTTAGCATAATGCCTGAAGCTGTTTTAGTTTACTACCATCGTGGTAACATCTATCTTAAAAAAGAACAATATGATAAGGCCATAGTAGATTATAATAAGGCAATTGCCATAGATCCAACAGATGCTGTTGCATACAACAGTCGTGGGATTGCCTATAGGAAGAAAGCCCAATATGACAAAGCACTTGAGGATTTTAATAAGGCGATTACTATAAGGCCGACTTATTATGGTCCCTATTTTGGTCGTGCTCGTATTTATTCCTTACGCAATGATGTATCATCTGCATGTGACTCATTAAGCAAAGCTTATGAAAATGCCGTTGATGATAAAGTGAAGTTATATATGAAGGAAAAACTTAAGGATGATTCTGACTTTGTTAAAATACGGAACAGTAATTGCGTCGGAGAGATTATAAATAAAACCGAGAGGCTTGAAACAAAAACAACAAGTGAGAGAGAACAAAATGAAGAAGCAGATAAATCTGCAAGAGATAGTTCATCCACTGGAGGAGCGAGAACAGCCTCTCTGGGAAAACAAGATGCAACAGCATATTTAAAAAGTGCAATCGCCTATCATAAAGAGGGCCAATATGCCAAAGCAATTGAAGATTACAATAAGGCAATTGCTATAAATACAGATATTCCTGTAGCTTATAATAATCGTGGGCTTGCATACCATATGAGCGAAAAATTAGATAAGGCAATAGAAGATTATAACAAGGCAATTGCCATGGACCCAAATTTTGCAACAGCCTATTTTAATATCGCAGCAAGTTATTCCTTGCTTGGAAAAGAATCCGCAGCATGCGACTCATTAAATAAAGCTATTGAAAAGGGTT
>CAYIMI010000123.1:0-2661 GCA_964364445.1 uncultured Gammaproteobacteria bacterium | reverse complement strand
CCAGTTGCATGTATCATCGTCTTCAATTATAATAAGAATCTATGGCAAAAGTAGTTAAAGAAAAAAAAGTGAAAAAAGTCGTTGCAAAAGTTCCAAAGACAGTGAAGACCGTCAAGCCCACCTCCGCTAAAGCTACTGTGGGTAAAGAAGTCAAAGTAAAGACTCCAAAAACTGATAAATTAGTTGAAGCTCCAAAATCAAATCTTGAAGATGATAAACAGAAAATAATTGATAAGTTTGGCCAAAAGAAAGGTGACACAGGTTCTCCTGAGGTTCAAGTTGCGCTTTTGAGCCTTAAAATTGATAAGTTAGCCGAGCATTTAGAGATTAATAAAAAAGATAATCACTCAAGACGTGGTTTGCTAAAAGTAATTGCTAAAAGACGAAGAATCCTTAATTATCTACAAAAATTGGACGAAAAAAGATATAAAGTATTAATTAAAGAAATAGGGCTTAAAAAGTAGTTAGTAATTATTAATTAGTTGGCTAACGTGTTAACGAGTTAACGAGTTACATCAAATTTTTTGATTTATCTTGCAAACCCGTAAATACGTTCACCACAAATAAAACTTCGTATGAAAATTATAGAGAAATCGATTGAACTTGATGGACAGAAGTTAACCCTTCAGTTTGGAAAATTAGCTCAGGCAGTTGACGCTTCCGTTTATGCAACCCTTGGGGACACAGCTGTATTAGTCACTGTAGCCATTGGACCAGAAAATCCTAATCTAGATTATTTCCCACTATCAGTTGAATATGCTGAAAAACTTTATGCTGGAGGCCTTATAAAAGGTTCTCGATGGGTAAAGCGAGAAGGTCGTCCTTCTGATGAGGCTGTTTTAAATGGGCGAATTATTGATAGGTCAATCAGGCCATTATTTCCAAAAACATATAAAAAACAAGTGCAGGTCGTTATTACTCTTTTATCTATTGATGGAGTAAATGATCCTGAAGTTCTTTCGGCAATTGCAGTATCAACCGCCCTTTCAATTTCTTCAATTCCTTGGGCTGGTCCTATCTCAACAGTTCGAGTCGGTTATGTCACGTCCTCTGAAAAAAAAGAAAGTGCTTTTATTTTGTATCCAACTGAAAATGAACAAGAGTTTTCTGACCTTGATTTAGTTGTATCTTCAACTAAAGATAAGGTTTTGATGATTGAAACAAAAGCCAATATGATTAAAGATGAGATTATTCAGGAAGGAATAGAGATGGCTAAAATCGAAAATAAAAAAATAATTGAATTTATTGAAGAAATATCTAAAGAAATTGGTAAGAAAAAAGACGTTGCCCCTGATGAAGTTGATTACTCTGAAATTACTAAACTTGTAAAATCAAAATATGCAAAAGAAGTACTAGAAGCTGTAAAAATATCTGCCTCAACTGCAGGGAGTGACAGTAAATTAATTAAAGAAATAGTCGATACGATTTACGAGGAATTAGAGAAGAAATTTGATACAAAACAGATCTTAGCTGCAATCACAAAATATAATTATGCAAACATAAAGTCAGATATGCTTGACAAAAAAGTCAGGCCAGATGGAAGAAAGTTTAATCAGGTTCGTGAACTCGGAGTTGAAGTCTCACTTTTGCCGCGTACTCACGGATCAGCCTTATTTCAAAGAGGACAAACTCAAGTTCTTTCTATTGCCACCTTAGGTTCATCAACCTTGGAGCAACTAATTGAAGGGCCAGAAGGAATGGAATCAAAAAGATATATTCACCATTATTCTGATGGCCCATATTCTTATGGTCAAACAGGTCGAATGATGGGGCCTTCGCGTCGGGCGATTGGTCATGGAGCTTTGGCCGAAAAAGCAATTGAACCAGTACTACCATCAGCTGAAGATTTTCCATATGCAATTAGAGTTGTTTCTGAAATTCTTGCTGAAAATGGATCTTCATCTATGGGAAGTGTCTGCGGTTCATCTTTATCTTTGATGGACGCAGGTGTTCCATTAAAACAAGCCGTCGCCGGAGTTGCAATGGGAATTGTCACTAAGTCAGATGATGAATACGCAGTTTTGACCGATATCGTTGGTTTGGAAGATTTTGCTGGAGAGATGGACTTTAAGATCGCAGGTACAGTGGATGGTATAACGGCGATCCAACTTGATGTAAAAAATAAAGGCTTGACTGCAAAAATGATTAAAGATATTTTTTCTCAAGGAAAAGAAGCACGACTGACAATATTAGAAGCCATGAACAAGATTATTTCAAGTCCTCGAAAAGAAGTTTCCCGTTATGCTCCTAAGGTTGTAGTCTTAACTCCTCCTCCTGATAAAATAGGAGAGATCATAGGTCCAGGTGGAAAAAATATTAGAGCTCTAATTGCAAAAACACAGACAGAAATTAATGTTGATGATGACGGTAAGGTAACAGTTTCTGGACTTGATAGGGCAAAAGTTGATGAAGCGGTTGCCCATATCGGAAATATAACCCGAGAGATTCAAGTTGGGGAAGAGTTTGAAGGTGAAGTGAAAAGAATGTTGCCTTTTGGAGCTTTTGTTGAAATGGTTCCAGGTAAAGAAGGCTTAGTCCATGTTTCTAAGATGGGAACAGGATTTGTAAAACACCCTGAAGATGTTGTCAAGCTTGGTCAAAAAATCAAAGTCAAAGTTTATCAGATTGATAATATGGGGAGAGTAAACTTGCAGATGATTA
>CAYIMI010000122.1:0-2664 GCA_964364445.1 uncultured Gammaproteobacteria bacterium | reverse complement strand
CACTGTTGGCGGAGGAATTAGAACCGTTGAAGATATGAGGCTGGTGCTTGAAAATGGTGCGGACAAGGTTGGCGTAAATACAGGTGCTTTTAATAATCCAAAGCTTATCAGTGAATGTGCAAATTATTTTGGCAGTCAATGCGTAGTCCTCTCTTTGGATGCCCGACTGGTCAAAAAAAACCGCTGGAATGTATTTGTAAACGGTGGAAAAACTGATACCGGTGTCTCGGCTGTTATATGGGCGAAAAAAGCGGTCGCCTTAGGGGCCGGCGAAATTTTACTGACAAGTATTGATACCGATGGAATGAAAAAAGGATTCAATATTGAGCTGACAAAACTCATTTCAAAGAATGTCAGCGTCCCGATCATTGCCTCAGGCGGAGCAGGTAAAATTGAGGATTTTTATGAGATCTTTAAAAAAGGTAATGCTGATGCCGCTCTTGCCGCATCTCTTTTTCACTTTGGTGAATTGACAATCAAAGAAGTTAAAAGTTATCTAAGGAATAAAAATATACCTGTCCGAATATGAAAAAACTTATTCCAACTATTATCCAAGACAATGAATCAAAAGCAGTTTATATGCTTGGATATTCCAGTGAGAAATCTTTGGAAAAAACAAAGATATCGGGCTATGTCTGGTTTTGGAGTCGTAGTCGTAATAAGTTGTGGATGAAAGGTGAAGAATCAGGTAATAAACTGAAAGTTAAAGATGTGTCTTTTGACTGTGATAAAGATACTATCTTAATGAAAGTTGAGCTAATAGGAAAGAATGTCTGTCACACCGGAAATTTATCTTGTTTCTTTAATAAATTTAATAATAAATATGAAAATAAATAAATTGCTAGAGATAATAAAAGATCGTAAGCTTAAAATGCCAAAAGACTCTTATGTGGCTTCCCTATTCAGATTAGGAGAAGACCGAATTATCCAAAAGGTCGGTGAAGAAGCGACTGAAGTTGTCATTGCGGCAAAAAATAAGAATAAAAAAAGAATTATTTCCGAAGTGGCTGATTTACTATTTCACCTACTGGTTTTATTAGCTTCGTTAGATATCACCCTACCGGATATCGAGAAAGAGCTCGAAAGTCGAAGTAGATAGTCCTTCGTCAAAAATATCCTTTTCCTATACTCCAAAAACACACTTTTGTAGGTTATAAGCGGTAGACAAAAAAAATACCTCTATATAATATTAATAAGTTAAAAACAGAAGGAGGTGATACAACATGGATGTCAAACCACAACCAAAACCTAAACTAGATTCTAAAATATTGAAATGTGGAAACAAAACAATATTCTTTGATACCTATGCGGCGAAGAATAACAGTAAATATCTGAAGATAACTGAATCACATTTTAATAAAGAAACAAAACAGAGTACTCGTTATTCAATTATTATATTTGAGGACGACATTGAAGGATTTAAAAAGACATTGGGAGAAATTTCTTTAAAATAATATAGGCAAAGCATTGTCCGCGGCATTGCTTTGTAGTATCAGCCAAAATTAAAAAATCTTGCTCTCAATAAAGCCAAAATCACACCAATATTCTGAGGGAATTTTTTCAGTAAAACTTCAATTTTGTATTCTTGCCCAATTTGAATAATGTCATCAACATCTAAGTAATCCATTATTTTAATTAATTCATTATAAAAATTCTGTGTTATTTGAGTATTTTTTTCATACAATGCAATGTTTATAAAAGAGGTTAATTTCCAATGAAAATCGATGTATTTTTTCCATTTTTTTTCATAGCTATCTAAATCTTCACCTTTTTGAATATTTTTAAGAATTGACTCTATGGCTATGTCAGAACTATACAGTGCATGCCTTATACCTTCTCCTAAAAAAGGGTTAAACGATCCAATTGTATCTCCAATTCCTAATAAATTTTTGTGTCTAATATTATTAACTTTAAAATTGTGTCCGCCATAAATAGAACCTCCGTGTTTTTCTAAAATCTCAATTTTTTTATCATTTAATAGCAATTTAATAAATTCTTCTAATCTCGATTTTAAATTAGGATGTTTTTTAAAAGAAGATACTTCAGATTCTCCTATTCCAATTTTATATCTATCATTTCCATTTGTAGATACCCAACCATACCCACACGCAAATAAATCTTTATCAAAAAAAACTGATATCGCATTTTGAAATTTTTTTAAATGTTGGTCAGGGTCATATATTTCAATCTCCATACCAACTGACGGATGACAAGGGACCTTTTTTCTTAAACCAATCTCAGAAACAAGGACACCAGCAGAACCGGTTGCATCAATAAAATATTTTCCATAGAAATTTCCTTTTGAAGTATTGATACCAATAATTTCTTCGTTCTTTTTAATTAAGGAGTTAACGCTTGATTCTGTAAATACTGCGCAACCATTAGCTTTGGCTTGTTCTAAAATCAAAGAAGTCATTCTTTTATAATCCATGACATAGCCGATATTTTGCTCCGAAGTCCATTTTTTTTCCTTTTTTAAAGTCCCTAAAATTACTTCATTGAACGAAGCATTTATTCCTTCTTTCGGGAGAGAAAATTTTTCTATTGTAATTGCAGGAGTCCAGGCGGTTGAACCAAGAGTCGAGGTTTGATCTACTAACAAAACTTTGAGTTTGGCTTTACTCAATTCTCTAGCGGCATATAACCCAGCGATTCCACCCCCAG
>CAYIMI010000121.1:0-2671 GCA_964364445.1 uncultured Gammaproteobacteria bacterium | reverse complement strand
ACAAGTAAAACTCCGTTTTCATATACTTTATCAAACTTATCAACGATCGCTCTAATTTCTTTAAGCTTTTGATATTCACCCAACATGCTAAAAACTCCATCAGTTACAACTAAAGCCCTTTTATAAATTTTTTTATTGGCCTCAAGGACTGTATCTAAATGATCCGGGTCCATATGTTTAAAAATTGCTCTTTGTTCTTTAGGAAGATTGGCGACTCTTATTCCATCAATAATACTACGGTGATTTAAAGCGTCGGAAATAACTATTACATTATTATCGACTAATGAATCCTTATTTTGTCCGGCAATAAGACAGAATAAAACTGCTAAATTTGTAGCAAAGGATGAGGAAAAGATCATGACGTCATCTTTTTTATGAAATTTAGATAAAGCTTTTTCGAGGTTACGATGAATTTTAAGACTACCGGAAATAAATCTGACGGCTCCCGGTCCAGTCCCAAAAATTTCTGAAGCTTGAAGCTCGGCTTTTTTTAAAAGCGGATTATGACGAAGTCCAAGATAATCGTTAGAGTTAAAGACTTGGAATTTTTCTTTTCCAATAATTGCTTTAGGTGATTTTTCTTTTGTAAAACCATCAATAATTTTTTCAAAACGTTTTGAAGTTTTGGCCTCGTCAATTCTATTAATTTCCTGTTTTAACACTGAAAAAAAATTATTCCGTGGCATATTATTTTTCTAATCTAATTTTTAATTGATCAAACATAACCTTTGTCATTTTTTTAAGATCATATTTATGATTCCAACCCCAGTCACGTCTTGCCTGTGAATCGTCAATTGACTTTGGCCAAGAGTCAGCAATTTTTTGCCGATGATCAGGTTTGTAGTCGCACTTGAATTTAGGAGATAATTTTTCAATTTCGAAAACTAGTTCAGTCGGAGTAAAATTAATAGCCCCAAAATTATAACTGGTCCTGACCGTAACTCTTTTGGCCGGTGCCTCCATTAGTTTTATAGTTCCATAAATTGCATCATCAATATACATCATCGGTAGCTGAGTATTTTTTTTTAAGAAACAGGTGTATTTATTTTTTTCTATAGCTCCATAAAAAATATGGACAGAATATTCAGTTGTCCCGTCTCCTGGCGGCGTTTTATAACCAATTAAACCTGGATAACGGAGACTACGGCTATCGACTCCATACCTTAAAAAGTAGTATTGACATAAAAGTTCCCCAGCCACTTTATTAACTCCATACATCGTACTTGGTTCAAGAACAGTTCTTTGAGGTGTATTTACTTTAGGAGTTGTTGCTCCAAAAGCGGCAATTGAACTGGGCCAAAAAAGTTTAAATTTATACTTTACCGCTAAATCAAGAATAGTTTTTAAACTGCCAAGATTAACTTCCCAAGCGAGAGAAGGGTTTTTCTCACTGGCAACCGAGAGAAGGCCAGCCAGATGATAGATTGTTCCAATATTATATTTTTTAATAATCTTCTCTAAGTTTTCTCCATCACGAACATCACCTTTTTCAGAGATAACATCAAACTGATTGTGAGTAGTCTTATGAGAAAGAGTGATAATATCATCTTTTTTGTATTTCTTGCGCAAAGCTAAAACTAAATCAGTGCCGACCAAACCGTAAGCACCTGTGACTAATACCTTTTTCATGGTGGACGATACAGGACTTGAACCTGTGACCTTTACAATGTCAATGTAACGCTCTAGCCAACTGAGCTAATCGTCCTATTTAATACTTTATACTATTTTATCAACAATTTTCTAATTTATGTGAGTATCATATACTTATATATATGAAAACAAAAATCTTTCTTGACAGCGGGGATCCAATAGAAACGAAGAACACGATTTCTTTATTAGGCTTTCTTGATGGTCAGACGACCAATCCATCTTTAATAGCAAAAAACCCACAAGCACAAGAGAGGCTAGTTAATGGTAAAAAATTTAGTCGGGCTGAAGTTTATGATTTTTACCAAAAAGTCATTAAGGAGATCTATCAAGTTATTCCTAACGGTTCTATCTCAGTCGAAGTCTATGCTGATAAAAAAACGACCGTCGATGAAATGCTCAAGCAAGCGCTCTTGATGAATAGCTGGATTCCGACCGCTCATATCAAACTTCCAATCACTCATACCGGACTTGAAGTTGCTAGAATTTTAGTTGACAAAAATATAAATATAAATATGACTCTTTGTTTTAGCCAACAACAGGCAGCCGCCGTCTACAGCGCAACATACGGAGCAAAAAAAGGCCAAGTCTTTATTTCTCCGTTTATCGGTCGACTAGACGATATGGGAGTAAATGGTCTTGATTTGATAAAAAATTGTTTAGAAATGTATAAAAATAGTGATGGTCATGTCGAAGTTCTGGTTGCCAGTATAAGAAGTCTCAAACATCTTTTAGCTTCATTTGCGATGGAAGCTGATATCGTTACCGTCCCCTTTTCTATCCTAAAAGACTGGAAAGAGAAAATAGAACCTCAATCATCTGCAAAAAAGTTAAAAGAAATCAAATACGAAGAAATTGACTTGAAGGAGCCTTGGACTCAATTTAATATTGATCATGACCTGACAAATATTGGGATTGAAAAATTCTGCTCCGATTGGAATAAACTAATCCTATAGGTTTAGATTGCTAATCCTTGACATTCCTATAGTTATATGCTACAATACCTCCTAGATCCTAAGGTTCT
>CAYIMI010000120.1:0-2677 GCA_964364445.1 uncultured Gammaproteobacteria bacterium | reverse complement strand
ACAAAAGCCCATGTATTAAAACAACCGGCAAAGCGTCATCGGCTTGACCCATAAGTAATGATCCAGCGGCGGCGATTTCATCAACAAAAGATATTTTTACATTACGACTTTTGCCATAAAGATCCTTGCGACCACTTTGTTCAATAAGTCCTGGCATATTTGCCAAACCAATCGCGAGCCCGATAGAGCCATACCTACCATTGATTCCAAATGAATCATTGATGACAACTCCAACTCTCTTACCCATCTCTTGAAATATTGTATCACTTACTTTACGAGCACTTTGATCTGGGTCGTTTGGTAAGAGCGAAACTAATTCATCACTTGGATTGCCAGTATTCGCTCTATCAATTCCAGCACTTGTACACTCAAATCCTAATCTATGACGAGTCACAACTACACCAGGTTTAACTTCGAGAATAGTTGATTCTTTTAACATAAGCTCAACAATGCGGGGATCTTTACCACTGATTGCAGAAATTTCTTTAGCCCGATCAGAAGGGATAATTTCCTTAAGAGATACTAATTTACCTTCCGCTTTTGTAAAAATTTTTGAAGCAATCACTAATACGTCACCGTCGTTGATTAAAATTTTCTGAGTTTTAAATACTGAACATATAATCTCTCCTATATCATCCCCTTTATTAATAAGTGGAATACTAGGAATGGCTGTTAAAGTTACATTTTTTATAGACATATTTTTCCTATATTTTATATATTATAAACATTGGGTTATTTTTATTATATCTTAATTGTATTATGCTAATATGTCAAGCCGTCGTGTATTGTACTTTAAAATAAAAAGGTTCTCTGATTTTTAGAGAACCTTTATTTTTTATCTATCAATTATCTACCATCAACTATTCACTTCTTGAATAATTGATAAATGCTCATGCGGTTGGTTGAATTGTTTGAGCAACTCGACTAACCTTTGTAGTCCAGCTTCAATACCAGTTTGAAGTATGCCCGACAAATTATTTGCCTCTAGGCTGGTAATTATTTTTTCAGTAATACCATTTGGAGTTTGTACATCTTTAGCTAAAGTTTCCAAAGTTAAACCGGGTAATTGTTCCACTAAAGCGATTACGGTTTTAGTGTTGTAAAGCACTGACTCTCGGGTAATAATTGATCCCGATTTATCTGAACCTAAAAGTTTACATAAGAGCCATGCAATTTCACCTAAGAGACAAGCGGCGTTTAAAGTGTGAGTATCTACTTCAAAGTCATGCTCTGCGCGAGTTAACTTTCCTAAATTACCAAATAGATACTCTACCAACTCAATATGTTCCTGATTAAGACCAGGATCAGCCAGCCACATTGTGTCACTCATAGCAACTGAAAGACCAAGTGTGGGCATAGTACGAACCACTGCTTCGTGACTAAATAATTTTTGCAGCTCGCCTAGAGATAAAAGTGCCGCGGTAGAAATTATTAATTGATCCTGACGTAATTTTCCACGCAAATCACTTGCCACTACTGACACATCACCCGGTTTAACTGCTATGATAATTACATCGGCATTTTGCGGAGTGATATCGCCGTAGCTATACACAGAATCTTTTGGCCGACCGATTTTAGCCACTTGATTATTAGTTACTATTTTTTTTACTTCCCAGCCGTACGTTAAAGCACTGCTAACGTGACCCTGACCAGTATTACCCTGATCATTTCCGCCATATAAAAGTATTTTTAAAAGAGCGTTTTTCATGAAATTATCCTTTGTATTATTTGTGTTAATGATTTCGTGAATCCGATGTTTTCGGATTACGAATTAGGTTTATTTGTGTTTTAATTGTATTAGAACTTACGCATTTGGATTTTATTCTCCCTTTTTCTAAAGGGAGTGGCCGTAGGCCGAGGGATTTTCTATTTATAAATCCTCCGCCCTGCGGGCACCTCCTTTAAGAAAGGAGGAATAGAACAAGCAAATGTGTAAGTTTTATAAATGTAAAAGAATGCAAAAAACCCGCTTGCGAATATATCGAAGCGGGGTTATTTTAGTGAGAATTTATTAAATTAAGCTGACAGCAAATTACTCACTAGGGCAACCCCAGCGAGTCGGACAAACTAAGTTGTAAGTGTTTAATAACATACTTAATTCAAGAATAGCATAGTAGATAGGATAGTCAAGTGGATAAAATATTATATGGATAATTTCTAATACCCAATAACCAACCTCACAAAAATTCGAATATCTAAATCCGAAATTCTAAATAAATCCTAAATGCTTAAATCCCAATTTCCAAATCCCAAGTTCAAATAAAGTTCCAAATTTTATATTTTGAATCAAATAAAAAATCGGTGATTTTGCTTAATTCTGCAAAACCACCGATACCTGATATTATTTTTGTTAACTTTGTGCAAGTTCAACTGAATAATCAATTGGACCAACGTCGCGATTTATGCAACGTAACGCACTCCAAGTTATTATGATTGCCTTTGGCGTACCAATGCCAGCACCACGCGGATCACCAGAAGGTCCAAACCAATGATTTTGAGGTGCTCCAGTAGTACGAGCTCTGATTCCGGCATAAGTTGTACCATTTACCGTATAAGCAAGAACCGTATTCACAAACACTGGATCATCTGACACCACGGCGGCTGTTAAATGATTCTGCATTCGTTCACAAGCTTCCAAAACCAACGCTAAAGTGTCATCATTATAACTTGTAACAAT
>CAYIMI010000119.1:0-2748 GCA_964364445.1 uncultured Gammaproteobacteria bacterium | reverse complement strand
GAGAATTGAACTCGCTTCTCTACCTTGGCAAGGTAGCATACTACCGGTGTACTAATCCCGCATGGCTTATTTCCGATTATATTCTACCAGAGCCCGTCGTAATATCTCAATCGCTTTTTCTAAATCATTACAATTCAATACATAAGCAATTCTCACTTCATTTTTTCCCATTCCCTTTGTCCCATAGAAACCAGCCGCCGGAGCAATCATGACCGTTTCATTTTTATACCTAAAATCCGTCAGTAGCCACTGGCAAAAATCTTCACTATCTTTGACCGGTAATTTGACTATGGTACAGAAAGCACCCTCTGGTTTTTCTAGAAAAACTCCAGGAATTGACTTCAGTCCTTTATATAGAACATCTCGACGAGTTTGGTATTCTTTATGCACTTCTTTAAAATAACTATTCTCAACTTCAGTTAATTTTTCTGCCATCGCCTGATCAATATATCCGGAAGACAACCTGCCTTGGGCAATTCTTAAAACGCCATCCATCAGATCTCGATTTTGAGAAACGATCATTCCCAACCTTGCTCCACACAAACTATATCGTTTAGATAAACTGTCAAGCAAAATCATCTGATCTGGATATTTTTTCATATATTCAAGGATCGAAAAATATTTTTTCCCATCATAGACAAATTCTCGATAAACTTCGTCGGAAATTAAAAACAAGTTATTTTTTACACTTATTTCCACCAACATTTCCATTTCATCTTTTGTATAAACAGTTCCCGTTGGATTACTTGGATTACAGATCAAAATCGCACGAGTTTTTTTATTAATTTTTTTCTCTATCTCACCTCTAACCGGCAAATGAAAACCTGTTTCACCGCTTGTCATAACCGGAGTTATTTTAACTCCATTAATGGCCGCATAAGAATTGTAGTTCGTATAAAAAGGTTCAAAGGCGATCACTTCCTCGCCAGGAGCACAAACAGCAAAAAGAACCATTGAGATAGCCTCAGATCCACCAGTTGTCACCTGAATATGGTTGGTTTTTACGAAAGAATATCCTAATTTATTATAGTAATATGCCAAAGCTTCAAGAAATTTTGGTTGTCCTTGAGATTGCCCGTATGAAATAGGGTTATCCGACCATTTTTTAAGAACATCAATCATTACTTCCGGAGTTTTTATATCTGGGTCCCCTATGTTTAGATGGTAGACTTTAACTCCCTTTTTCTTGGCTTCTACAGCGAAAGGAACTAATTTTCTAATAGGAGAGGCGGGAACTGTCAATAACCTATCTGAAACTTTTGTGTTTTTCATAATGTGTTAATTATCCCAAACTCTTTCGTAAAATAGCAAGCCGATTAAGATATATCTGATAATTTTTTCCTAAATTCATTTTTTCATGGAGTTTTTTAACAATCTCAAAATGTTCCTTTTCTGGACTAGTTTTTGGCTCAAATTTTTCTCCTAAATATTTTTCTATTTCTTCGATATCTATCAATATATCTTTCCAAACTTGAGAATCTTTTGCTAAATTTATCAATTCGTCTTTTTGTACAAACCGACCAGCTTTTCTTAAATCATCTTTAATATTTAAATAATATTTTTCTAATAATTTTATTTGATTATTCTCTCTAGCGTATTTTATCCCTCTACCTGTCCCAATTATTTCCGGTGGAATTCCTAAAGAATATAAAGCACCGGTAAAACCGATGGCTCGTGGTAATCGCACTTTTCCTACACCTCTAGAATAACCAAAAAGTCCAATATGTAGGACTCTCTCCCGTCTTTTAGGTAAATAGCAAGAAACATTATTGATTAGTTCGGCAATCGGCTCAATTGAATTACGATAATATTTTTCAAAAATAGATATTAATTTTATTAATAATTTTTCTTCTGACATTGGAATTGAGGCAGCTTTTCCTAAAGGCAGAATGTTCGCTAATTTTTTAATTGCTCTAATAACTAATTTTTTTTCATAATCATAACGAAAAGCACTTTGAATCAGGACTGTCCGTATGCCTTTATATTCCCGGCAAAATTGCTCAACTGTATTTGGGGTTAGACCTCCACGGAATGGAAGAGAGGCTGAGCCGATGATCGGATAAAGCTTGATATTATGTTTTTTTTCAAAGTCTTTATAATGAGAAAGTCCAATTTTAATAGCTAGAACCGTTGGAACCAGTCCAGAATTTAAAGCTGGATCAGAACGGGCAAGATAGGGACGAAGATATAATGGTTTAAAGTGAAATTTTTCTTGGTGTAATTTTAGATATTTTTCCAAAAGAGAATCTGACTCAATTATCGTTGTCACCTGTTCAAATAAAGGAATTAACTCTATATGCTTTAAGCTTTCCTCTCCAAAATCATAAAGGACATGTTTTAATGATGCAATTTCTTTAAATGCTTCTTGAATAGCGATCATCTCTTCGGCCGATTCGGTCATCGGCAAGATCACTTCAAATAATGGAGGGCTATGAAAACCAATTTTTTTATCTAAACCGGCAGCCCCTAAAATCCCCATGAAGGCCCGGCCTAATCGAAATTCTGTTTCTACTTTTGGATTTGGCAACCGAAAGGTTAAAAACTTTTCTTTTCCCAATGAATTTTTTTTAAAATATTCGTGATATTCACTCAAAAGTTTTTCTATGACTGATTCATCAACATATTTTCCTTCCCAATCCCATTTATATTCGGAAGTACCCAATTCGGAGAAAGATAAAAAACTTTCTTTTATTTCATCGCCCGTTTTTATGAAAGCACTTTTTTGCCAATAAGGTTTACTGCCATGAT
>CAYIMI010000118.1:0-2808 GCA_964364445.1 uncultured Gammaproteobacteria bacterium | reverse complement strand
GGTTTGCAATGGTTGGCGACCGTCAGTCAGGGAAATAAATCTCCAAGAGGCATCATGCCAGGCAATTCGAGCCCAATGAATATAAATTCCTTCATCAGAAAATATCGGTAATTTATCTAAAAAAATAATTCTGGTAAGAAAAAATAAAGCACCTAAACCGAGTCCTAAAAATATATCTTTACGATTGAAGTTTTTTTTGAAGAAAGTAAAAATCTTATAAATATCAAACATAATTAAACATTATTATATAATAATAGAGTACAAATTATTATTTAAAAAGCTCGATACCATATTTTTTCAACCGCCACACCCCACGGGGCCCCTGGCGATAGTTTCAAAAATAGGTATCTTCGCTTTATGTTTTGTTTAGAATGAAATATTCAGTTGTTTTACCTGTCTACAACGAACAAGAAAATTTAAATTCTTTATATAAAAGGGTTACTAAAGTTTTAGTTGACCTAAAGAAAGAGTATGAGGTTATTTTTGTCAATGACGGTTCTCATGATAAAACAAAAGAAATTTTAGAAGACTTACACGAAAGAAATAATAATATAAAAATAATTAATTTTTCACGGAATTTTGGTCATCAAACTGCGGTAACAGCCGGTCTTGATTTTGCCTTAGGTGAACAGGTAGCAATACTCGACGCAGATTTACAAGATCCACCTGAAATCTTGCCAAGATTTTTTTCTAAGCTTGAAGAGGGCTACGATGTTGTATATGCAATAAGAAAAAAAAGAAAAGAAAATATTTTTAAGCGGACTGCCTACAGTCTTTTTTATAAAATACTTCATACGATCGCCAGCGTTGACATTCCACTTGATAGCGGTGACTTTTGTGTTTTAAGTCAAAGAATGGTTAAGACGATTAATTCTTTTCCGGAAAGAAATCGGTTTATAAGAGGGCTTCGCAGTTGGGCAGGTTTTAAACAAATAGGACTTGAGTATGAAAGAGACAAGCGGTTAGCAGGGAAAAGCAAATATGGATTAAAAAAGTTATTTAAATTAGCTTTTGACGGAATCTTTTCATTTTCTTTTATACCCTTACAAATAATGTTTGTTTTGGGTTCAGTCTCTCTCTTTTTGTCTATAATGGGAATCTTTTGGGCGTTTTATATGAAGTTTTTTACAACAGCCTATAATCAAGTCCCAGGTTTTGCCACAACAACCATTCTTATCATGTTTGTTGGCGGACTGCAATTGTTTTCGATTGGAATTATGGGCGAATATTTGAGACGGGTTTATGATGAAGTAAAACAGAGGCCTCAATATATAGTTGAGTCAAAAATAGGGTTTTAACTATTTCATCAACAGGTAATAATCTCCAAACTGTTTAAACTTTATTTTTAAATCACTAAAGTATTTAGAATCGTTTTTATCAACAACAAAACATCCCTCATTTTTATATTTGCTATCAAAATCTTTGATTTCATAATAAAAGTTTATTTTTTTACCAAAATAGTAGACCATTGATGGGTGTTCTCCCCACCATTTTGTGGTTGTAATTAAAAGGCCTAGTTTATCTAAAGTGGCGAAACTTTCTCGACTGGTTTTGTTAATCAATAAATCAAGGGATTGGCACCGATCTTTAGCATATAATGCCAAATTATAATATGGCTCAGGTTTTGAATAGCTGATTGCCAAGACATTTTGTCTATATGACTGATTAAACAAAAATATTACTAAGAAAATTCCGAAAATTATTTTAAATATTTTTTTGTTGTAGAGATTAATCGAAGTAACTGCTAAAAATGCAAACTGTGGAATTGCTGGATAAAAATACCAGAAAATTTTTGTTTTTGTCAGATTAAGAAAAATAAACCAAAAAAGAAGATAGAAAGAATAAAAGACGTTGGTAGATGAAATTTTATTTTTAAAGAAACCGATTAGGGTCATTATTCCACCAATAATTCCAAAATAAAAAAAACGACCCATTTGTTCAGCAGCTAAAGTGATATAAAAAGTTCTTTCACCAAAGTGAAATTCAATTGAAGATGTTACTCTCCGGAAATGAGATTCAATTATATGTTGCCAAAAAAATTCTTTTCCAAAAACGCCTAACATGGCTAAATACCACCAAGATAAAATGAAGGACTGTAAAAATATTTTCATCAATACTTGTTTAAATTCCTCTAATTTAACTTCTTTTTTAATAAACCTATATAAATAATAAATAAAAATTAGGGCAATTGGGTAAAATCCAATCAAAGATTTTGACATGACAGCAATAAATAAGAAAAAGAAGCTTACAAAAAAATTATTGAAAAATAAAATATATCCAAGCCAACCTAACAAAACAAAAATATCAAGATTAACGGTCTGAGCTCTCTGCAAGAATAAAGGTGTAAAGGCAGTAATAGCTACCGTCAATGTTGATAGCCAACGATCTTTAAAAACTCGATTATAAAATACATAAACAAAAATCAATATAACGATTGACATAAACAAACTAAAAATTCTGGTTGTAATCTCTGGAGAAGCAAAAAAAACAAATTTTGTAATTGCTCCATAAATTAAGGGAATTAGTGGTGGCTTGTCTAACCAGTAAGTTCTTTGCCAAACAGGCATAAGGAATTTATTTTGTTCGATCATTTCTTTACCAGTTTGGACATAAAGAGATTCATCCCAATCAAAGAAAGGAGTTGGACTAAAAATCAATTTACTGGCAATCAATACAAAAAAAATACTTAAAAAAATAATCACCGGCCAGTGTTTTTTCATGGTTTGAGTTTAACTTTTATAGCCTTTTCTAACGGTAATTTTATATCAAAAGCTTGATTAAATACAATTGATTGATATTTAAAGTAAG
>CAYIMI010000117.1:0-2821 GCA_964364445.1 uncultured Gammaproteobacteria bacterium | reverse complement strand
TGCAAATGTACAAGTGCAATTCCACTTAGTTCAAATCAAGCGATGATTAATATGTGCTCTCGATATTTATCAACCAATCCAACAGAAGCAACAAGTTGCGTTAGGTGCGCTTCAAGTGACGGTATGTGGACGGGGATGGGTTGTCTGCCTTTGGACTTAAATACTTTAATCAGTAGTTTTGTCCTGTCAATGGGCATTGGAATAGGGGGAATGGTTGCTCTTCTTTGTAGAATTTATTCTGCCTTTATGATGCAATCCGGAGAAGTTAAAGAAGGCTCAAGAAATGATCACAAGTTGTATTATGGGGTTGATGTTAATTATATTTTCAGTCTTCATTATGAAGTTGATAGGGGTGAATATTTTGCGAATACCTGGATTTGGTTAACAAGATGGTTAGGGTTTATGTTGTTGTCCTGCGTTATCTGCGAATATCTGTTTACCACCAGGCAGTTTTTGTAATAAGTCTCTTACAGGTTTAATATAGAATCCAATTCCGGCGACCTTAGATAGTTCTCCAAGTCCGCCGGAAATTCCGGTTGTGGCACCACCGAAGAATACACCAGGTCCAGCTTGATCAAGTAATCCTGGCTTTGGAATAAATACGGATCTGACAGCTTTGACCAAATCAGGAGTCATAAAGAGTAGGGCCATGCCAATTATAAAACCAAAGCTCTTTGAATCGATTCCATACATGAAGGGAAATTGAACGAGATTTCCAGCAGAAGCAGTGTCAGCAATAATGGTTCCTAAAACGAATATTCCAACAACAAGTGGAAAAGTAATTAACTCCCCAGCTAAACTTTTAAGCCAATTGGCAAAAGCCGATTGGCCTGGAATAGCCTCAAATAATAAATATAATGGAGCTAAAATAATACTTAAAAGAATTTTAATATATGAATTTATGAGTAGAAAAAAGATACGAAAAAATACAAAGAGTAAAGAAAGCCATATTATAAAGCCAAAAATTAAATTAACTCCAGCTGTTGCAAGTAATATAAAAATTATTACAACGAGAGCGATTCTCGGCCAAGAAGCGATCACATAATAAAAATCCATAACCGTAGCAGATAGCCCCACACCACCAGGCTCAAGATTTAATTGAAACGCTTTAAGTATCCCTGCTACTCCAGTATCAATTGAGCTCATAATTATATTTATTGGATGTAATAAAAAGTATAATAACAATGATCCACCAGCTAACCTAACAATATTGCCAAATAAGGGAATAATTTTAAGAATTGCATCTGGTAAGCGCCACATCACATCAAAAAAATGATTACCAATACCTTTATAAATTGCTCCGGGACCAGCCGTAAAATAATTCTTTTGTAATTCGGCTACGGCCGCTGGTCCGCCATTTGTATATACTGGTCCAAGAATTGATACTATAATGGCAATTAGAATATACATTAGATCAATCATAAATCCTGCAATAGCAAAAGAGAATGTAATTAGAATTAAGGCAATTATTATTTTTGGTAAGGAATTTTCGACGGAAATGACAGTTTGAGGATTGATCTTGGTGCGGAACATTACCATGAAGCCGATTGCAATGAGAACAACGACGAGTAAAAGGTAAGTGACGTCGCGGAATATTTTCCAGATCTTGGCAAACGGTTGAATTGAGCCCATTCCGATTCCTTCAGCGGCTAAAGTTTTTGGAACAAATCCTGCGTTCTCCAGTCCTGAATAAGTCCATGCAACTCCTGAAGCGGGCGGATTGGCAAATGGCAAGACTATTAAATTACTGACAAACCCCAAAAAACTTTTTCCATAATTTTTATCAGCGTCGGCAGGATTATTAGTACAGGCCTCACCCATCATAGAACACATCATTCCTTTATACATAAAAATAGTTAATTTTCCCTGTTGAGTCTTATTAAGTTCTTTATCATTAATGACTTTGTAGATCTCTTTACGGTTTTCTAAAATTGGATCGGTTTTAGATGGATTTAGGGCGATTTTATCTTTCCCGATGAAATGGGAAAAAAGACTGATGACAGCAAAATAGACGATGACGACTAACAAGGCTTTTTTGGCAATATTTAAGTAGGGTTTCAAAAATAAGAACATAATTTGATTGTAATATAAATGATACGGATAAAACAAGTATGATACGAATAAAATAATTCATACGAATGATGCTAATATACGAATAGGATCATTCGGAGGCTTGAGAGTTGAGAATACGTTTTGGTTTTATATATTCGCTGTGAAAATTGACTAATAAACACATTTTTTTGTTTAAAGCATTCAAGTATCTTCTTGCTTGGTAATAATCTTCTCGTGAAGTAAATCTTTTGGCTTTTATTTCTAGGATAATGGTATTTTCAATTAAAAAATCTACCTTATTCCTACCTTTATTTTCACCTTCAAAAGATATCGGTAAAATCTTTTCTCGTTCGTAATCCAGTTTTAATTCTTTTAGATGTTCTTCAATTGAGTCACAATATTGTTTTTCGTTACAATATTTTCCTAACTCATTATGAACTTTAAATAGAATGCCGTTAATTTTATAAGAAAGGTCGGGATAAATGATATTGCTTTTCATTTTAAGATTCGCAAATTCGCATCATTAGCATTATGCTCTCTATTCGTATCATCTAATCAAAAATTGTTCGCTTCCGAGTCCTGGATAGTTGCTGGTTTTCCAATCGTCAAATTCTTTCTGGGCAGTATCTTTTGGATCTTTGAGAGTGACTACAAATTTATCCTCAGAGTAGTCAAAGTCGATTGAAAAGGTCGAGAGGCTAAGAGGGACTTTTAATTGAAGGTCTTTTTTTTGGGCGGCCAAATCAATTATTTGTTGAGGGACTGGTTC
>CAYIMI010000116.1:0-2866 GCA_964364445.1 uncultured Gammaproteobacteria bacterium | reverse complement strand
TCGGCCATGCAAGAAGTTGGATTTACACTAGTAGGAATCATAGGTTTGTATTTGTTTGTTGGTAGAGACGGGGCATGCCCCGTCTCTACGAAAAATATTTTATTGGGAACAACCCTTTTATTAATAGCCCTCCTCATGAAAGAAACGGCGATAGTTTTTTTCCTCTTAGTTTTTTGTTATTTAGTTATTTTTAGAAGAAAAAATCAGGACGTTTTAATTAGTTATTCTATCTTTAGCGCGATTTTACTGATGATCTATTTTTTATTCAGATTTTCAGGCGGAAGCCTTTATGTTCAGGGACAAGGGCTTTTTCCAATTATGCGCGTTTCTTTAGAAACTCGTTTAATGAATATTCCTATGATTATTCATTACTATTTGGGCAAGTTTTTTTATCCAATGAATTTGGCTATTGCCCAGCATTGGGTTGTAAGGACAATTAATTTTCAGGATTTTTGGCTTCCCTTAATTTTTGAAATTACACTTTTCATAACAGCTTTAATTTATATAATAAAAAAGAAAAATAAAGTTTTTGCCTTTTTTTTCCTTTGGTTTTTGATCGGTTTATTACCTCACTTACAGATTATTTCACTTAATATGACTGTAGCTGAGCGCTGGCTATATTTTCCGATGATAGGGTTGCTGGGGATGACGGGAAGCATCATCCAAATATCAAATATCAAAAATCAAATATCAAAAATCTTATTTTCGTCTGCAATAATTATTATTTTAGTATTTTCCATAAGGAGTTTTACTCGGGTTTTGGATTGGAGGAACGGTCTAAGTCTATTTGGTATGGATATAAGAAAAGACAGCAGTTTCGATTTACAGAATAATATGGGGGTGGAGTTATTTAGGGTTGGTCGATATGATGAAGCAAAAAAATATTTTAAAATATCAACACAATTAGCCCCATATTGGTGGGTAAATTGGAATAATTTAGGAGCATCATATGAGCGTGAGAAAAACTATCAAAAAGCTATGGATTATTATCAAAAATCAGTCACTAATGGTCAATATTATTTGGCCTATGAAAACCTAGCCAGAATATTAGTTTTGCATGGAAAAGATCAAAAAAAGACTGAGGAGTTTTTACAAAAAAGTTTAAAGATATTTCCTGAAAATCAAAACTTATTATTAATAAATACTTATTTTTTGGGCTCTGTCAAGCCTTATTAAAATTTAGGCTATAGGGTAAATAAAATTAGGGACATTAAATTGTTATTTGTTATACTTAAAATAATGGGATTAATCATCAATCTGACAATATTTATCTTTGGGGCTTCAATAGGATCCTTTTTAAATGTATTAATTGACCGATTACCTAAAGATGAAAGTATTAATGGTCGCTCTCATTGTGACTTCTGCGGGAAAAAAATCGCTTGGTTTGATCTACTACCAGTACTATCATTTTTTATTTTACGAGGAAAAACTAGATGTTGTGGGAAAAAATTGGTCTTTCAGTATCCGTTGATAGAATTCGTCACGGGCTGTATCTTTGTTTTAGTTTTCAAGGACGGACCTTATATTGAGTCGCTGACAAGGTCCGTCCTTATATTATCTATCCTCTCAGCTCTCATCGTCATCTTCGTTTCTGACCTTAAATATCATTTAATTTCCGATTATGTTTTATTAGCACTATTTGCGTTTTCATTATTGTTGAAGTTTGTCATTCCCGCGCAGGCGGGAATCCAGACAATTGGCCTTGATGTTTTATCCGGTTTAATCGTTGGTTTGCCAATATTTCTAATCTATTTTATTTCAAAAGAACGGGCCATGGGTTTGGGGGACGTTTATCTATCAGCGATCATGGGTTTTCTACTTGGATGGCAGGCAGGCTTCCTGGCCCTATACATTGCATTTGTCACGGGCGCAATTTTTGGATTAATAATAATTATATTTAAGCACAAAAAATTAAAAAGTAAGATTGCCTTTGGCCCCTTTTTAGTAATCGGAACGGTTGTTATGTTGTTTTGGGGAGAGAGGATTATGGAGATGATAAAAAATATATATGGATTTTAAAATCATCGGTGTTGTTGGGCAAATCGCTGCTGGAAAGGGAATACTAGTTAATTACTTAACTAGTCATTTGGGTTTTACTTCCTTTTCCTTATCCTCAATTGTTCATACAGAACTAAAGAAAAAAGGAGTTAAGAAATTTACTCGTCAGACGCTTCAGGATGTGGGTGATGAATTGAGACAGAAGTTGGGTGATGAAATTCTGGCAAGGCGTGCCATGAGTCAATTAAATATGCGTAGGGGTCGGGTTTTCCGACCCATCATTATTGAAGGAATTCGTAATCCAGGAGAAATTGAATTTTTGAAAAAAAATTCTAACTTTATTTTGATTGGTGTCAAAGCAAATAGGGAACTGAGATTTAAAAGACTACTTTCTCGGGGTAAGGAATGGGACCCAGAAACCTATGAAGATTTTCTCAAAGTTGACAGACGTGACATTGGTGTAGGGCAGAACAAATCCGGACAACAAGTAGGGAAGTGTTTAGCTTATTCTGATTATGTGCTGACGAATAATAAAGATGTTAAAGATTTTGAAAAGAAGTTGGAGAAGTTATTTATACATAAACTTTTCCCCAGCCAGTTCGTAGGAAAATAGTTCTTCTTTCATAAACCAAAGATTGACTTCTTTTTCGCCGTCTTCAGGAGCGTCGGAAGCATGAATAATATTGCGAAGCGGTCGATTTTGTTCATTAGCTAAGTCAATTGTGTCATGTGAAAAATCCCCGCGGACTGTTCCAGGCAGAGCTTGAACTGGTATACTAATTCCGGAAAGTTTACGGACGATCTCAATACAATCATAACCCTCAACCACAGCCATAAAGACAGGGGACTCTTGGAAATAAGTTAACAA
>CAYIMI010000115.1:0-2918 GCA_964364445.1 uncultured Gammaproteobacteria bacterium | reverse complement strand
CTATTTGTACAATATCTAAATTTTTCATAATAACTTCATAATCATACAGTCTTTTCATTGTTTTGACAAGATTGATGTATTTTGTTATAATCTCAATCCTATAGTTAATTTAAACATTATATGACAGAAAAAATATTAGAAAGAAAGTCTGATGGCAAAAAAAAATTTCCATGGTTGATTGTATTGGCTACTGGAGGAATAGGCTTAGCTTTTGGGGCAATACCTAATCTAATTACAGCTCTGTTAAGAAAAGAATATAGAGAAACATTTAAACATTTAGTTGAAGAAAGTAACGAAGCTGAAGAGATGAATATTTTTTTGGAATATATCCCAGATGGTAAAGAGCCGGTCGTAGCATCTTGGATTAATGATTCGATGGCTGGAAATCATAGAAATATTACTAAAGGTCGGATTAAGCCTCATAAAGTTATGTTCAATGTAGTACAAAGTGCATATGAATTAGCGGTGAGTGGTAGAATCATTGCTGAAAAAAAAAGAAGTAAATAAAATTAAGCAATACTAATAATCTGAGTTGATCTTTTATATTCTATCAATCCATATAGCACCACATATCCTGATAGTGGGACTAATAAGAGTATTAAAGGACGAATTGAATAATTTTCCCCTGAACGGTTTTTTTATTGTTCCACTCGTTAATATCAAGATTGTAAACGATTTTTATTTTGTGACCCCTAGATAGTTCCTTGAATTTCTCTGCTTTATTAAAGGCTAAAAATTCAAAGCCGTCTACAAATATCTTTAAGTGCTTTTGGGTTTTGCCGAGGAGTTGGGCCCCGGTTAATATTCCTTCACTATAAAAGCTTGGGCGGGGATTGCCCATACCAAAGGGTTCTAAAACCTCTAAGGATTTTACTAATTCTAAATTAATTTTTGAAATAGGAATTTTTAAATCGGCTTCGATCTTTCTTTCCAAATCTTTATCTTTTATTAATTCCTCTGACCTATCTCTGACGGCCGTCACGAATAGGTCAAGCTGATCTTTATGTAAAGTAAATCCGGCTGCTTGTTTATGACCACCAACATCAATAAGATTTTTTTTGAGAGAACGTAAGAAATCAGTGACGTGAAAACTGGGGATTGACCGGGCAGAGCCCTTATAGCCAGTCTCTGTTTTAGTTAAAACTAAAGTGGGCCGATAAAATTCTTCAGCGATCTTTGAAGCGATTAGGCCGATGATGCCTTCATGCCAGTGTTCAGAAATGAGGATGATTATTTTAGGGATCTGTCTAGGGTCGGACCCTCCAGGAGGGTCCGACCCTATCATCAGGCGAGCCTCCGTAACAGATTTTTCCACTAACTCTTGTCTCTCGATATTAATATTTCCAATTTTATTGGCAAGAACTTGAGCTTTTTTTTCATCATTAGTGCAAAGCAGACGTAGAGCATCAATTGCATGTTCCAGTCTTCCAATTGCATTGATTCGGGGTGCAATCATAAATCCGACTTCATAGGGAGTAATTTTTTTATCTTGAATACCTGCCTGTTTGAGAATATGTTTTATGCCAAAGCGTTTTATTTTAGAGAAAGTCTCAAGTCCATATTTGACAAGCGAGCGGGATGGTCCGACGAGGGGAACAAGATCGGCGATGGTGCCGATGGAGGCCATTGCTAGGTAATCTGTTTGTAAATTTTTTTGTAGAGACGCAAAATTTTGCGTCTCTACGGGCGGAAACGAATTAAAAACCTCTTTTGCAAAAAAATAGGCGACGCCGGATCCTGATAAGGCGGGAATATGAAAGATTGCTTCGGTGCTTGTTGGAATTTTATCTCCCTTCAAATGATGATCAGTAACGATTATTTTTATTCCGAGTTTTTTTGCATATTTTATTTCTTCAACTTTAGTAATTCCATGATCAACACTAATAATTAACGTAGGATCAAACTTTTTTTTGACATTATCAATTCCGATTTTAGAAAATCCATAGCCTTCAAGGCGACGATGGGGGACATAAGGCATGACTTTAAAACCCAAAAGGTGTAAAGTTTCCCAAAGGATAGCCCCGCCGGTAATTCCATCAGCATCGTAGTCGGTATAGACAACGATCATCTGATTTTTTTCTTTAATTTCTTTAAGTAACTTGATTACTTTAATTAAATAAAGTTTATATTTTGGGTCAAAGTCAATTAAAGAAATTTTTAGGGGAGATTGTGGGTTGAGAAATTCATTGAGATTCTTGATGTTTCGTGATTTCAAAATTAAATTAACAATATCTTTTGGGTCGAGTTTATCTTCGAGCCTTAGTTCATGTTTGTAGGAAATTTTCATATGGATGAATTGTCATCCCCTTGAAGAAGGGGATCTAGGAAAGCCTGGATTCCCGCCTCCGCGGGAATGACATTGTCAGTCAATTAATTTTTTATCATCTTCTATTGTCATCAAGTTTGTCGATTCCAACTTTTGCCCCAACGAAGAAAAAGTTTTGGATACCTGAGAGCTTTGGTTATAAGCATTTGTTACGTGTTTATTTAAGACGGATAATGCTTCGTCGGTTTTTTGATAATCTTTTTTGATCGCTTGCAAGATATTTAAAATTTCTTTGGCTTTGGTTTCGATTTTTTCTCCTTCAAATGAAATCAAAATTGCCTTGATATAAGCATAAAAGCTCATCGGTGAAACAGGCAGAACGCGATTTTGTCCAGCATAGTCGAATATAGTTTCGCTATTGATAAGTTCGTAGTAAACACTTTCTGAAGGAATATACATTAAGGCGTAATCAACAGTTTTTTCTTCGGACAATATATATTTTCTGGCAATATCGTCGACATGTTTTTTGACATCCCGTTCAAAATCTTTTTTAATCGAAGTGATCTCATCTTTATTGGTGGCTTTGGCAATTTTTTTAAAAGTATCGATTGGAAATTTGGAATCAATAGGCATCAATCCTTGGGAAGTTATT
>CAYIMI010000114.1:0-2948 GCA_964364445.1 uncultured Gammaproteobacteria bacterium | reverse complement strand
GGTTGTTGTGACAGCAGGTTTGGTTTTCTATATCAGAAAATCAAAGAGCTATTGACTTTACAAATAAGAATTGTATACTTGAGTTAGATCCTCCAAATAGGGAGAATAAATTGATCTTTTTCTTTACGCAATTCAAATCAAGGGAATTGGGGTTGCCTAGCGACCCTGAGAAAAGTGATTTTCTTGATGAATTTTTTCATCAGGAGGCACTTAACCCTTATCTTTCTAGAGGGAAAAAGACCAAAACAACCCTTTTTACGGAGGATCTCTGGTTCCTCACTTATTTTATTTCTATGACAGTATTAAAAAAATTGATTGTTGATCCCCCTCTTGATATGTCCAAACTAATCGAGGGCATTGAATCTAAGCCTATTACCGTGGCTCCTAAACCTAATTTGCCAACCCAAACTACACAACAAAGATATGATGTGCCCGTCGAAGAGAGGCTAAAGGAAGACTTAAAGATTAGTTACCAAGCAAAAGGAATTTTAGATATTACTTTTGGTGGTTATGGATTTTTGAGGCAGAACTATGTCTTGAGTCCGGATCAGGATATCTATGTTTCCACTTCCCAAATTCGCAGATTTTGGTTAAGACGGGGAGATGAGGTTGAAGGTTTAGCTCGTCCTCCAAAGGCTGGAGAGAGATTTCATTCCTTGCTTCTTATCAAAAAAATTAATGGAATCGAAATGACAGAAGAACAAAGTGCCAAACGAAAAGATTTTGAAAAATTGACGGCTCTTCATCCAAGCAAGCAGATGAAGATGGAGACAACAAAAGATGTTTTATCGACCAGAATCATTGATTTGATTTCACCAATAGGTTTTGGTCAGAGAGCTTTAATTGTCTCTCAACCAAAAGCAGGTAAGACGACTTTCTTGAAAGAAATTGCTGAGGCTATAGGTACGAATTATCCAAAAGCATATTTGATGGCAATCTTGATTGGAGAGCGACCCGAGGAAGTCAATGAGATTAAAAGATTTATCAAAGGTGAGGTTGCCGCTTCAAACTTCGATGAATCGCCTCGCCAACAGATAAAAGTAGCCAATTTAGCCTTAGATAGAGCAAGGAGATTAGTTGAAGTTGGATATGATGTGATTATACTATTAGACTCTGTCACTCGTCTGGCACGAGCCTTAAATTTATCAGTGACTAATAGTGGTCGAAGTTTATCAGGTGGATTTGATCCATCAGCATTGTATCCGGCTAAAAAATTCTTGGGAGCGGCTCGAAACTGCGAAGAAGGTGGAAGCTTAACGATAGTCGGGACAGCTTTAATTGGAACTGAATCCCGAATGGACGACCTGATCTATGAAGAACTAAAGGGAACCGGAAACATGGAGATTCATCTGGATCGTAAATTTGCCGATCGTAGAATCTTTCCGGCCATTGATGCAGAAAAATCAGGTACCCGTCATGAAGAGCTTTTGTTTGACAAAGAAACAATGAGTAAGGTTAATACACTACGTCGAATGCTCAATCTCTTAAATGGAGAAGAAAGATTGACGGCCTTAACTGAAAAACTTGGTAAAACTAAAAACAATCAGGAATTCTTGGACTCCCTAAGTCGCGGTGTGTAAATGATCTGCTTGCAATATGCTTTGATATAGTGTTTTGGAGAACTATGGGACTATAAAATAAACAGTTAAACGGTTAATCATCCAACATTGTCATCCCCTTGAAGAAGGGGATCCAGTCTATAATCACCTTATAAAAAACAATAAGGAATATTTAGTCTGGATTCCCGCCTCCGCGGGAATGACACAATACAGATCCCCGTGGGCTTGTCCCGAAAAGTATGTCATTTTTGAATAATCATTTGACATTTATAGAGTATATACTCTATACTACTATCCAGTATGGAAGACACAAAGAAAAGAATTAATCGAATAATTGGCCAGTTACGGGGGATAGAGAAGATGCTTGGCAACAAGCGAGAATGCTCTGATGTCCTTCAACAGATATCAGCTGTCAAAAAAGCTATTGACGGACTATCTAAAGAAATAGTAATATCTGATATCTGTAAGTTGATACCAAATGAAGACAGTGTGAAGATTGGGAGAATGGTGGAGAGAGCCATTAATTTATAATATGGAAAACGTAATTATCATAGGTGGGGGGCCGGCCGGACTATCTGCGGCTATTTATTTGGCTCGGGCCAATCTTAATCCTTTGGTATTTGCCGGGTCGCCTCCTGGCGGGCAGCTTATCCTTACTTCAGAAGTCGAAAATTACCCTGGTTTTGAGTCAATTCTTGGGAGCGAATTGATTGAAAAAATGAGGAATCAAGCTAAAAAATTTGGTGCAAGGATTGTGGATGAGAATGTGATAAAAGTCAAATTTGCAAATAAGTCTAATAAGACCTATTTGACTAATAAGACCTATGAATCAAAATCCATCATCATCGCCACCGGGGCGAAGGCTTTGTGGTTGAATTTGCCTTCAGAGACTCGTCTACGGGGAAAAGGCGTTTCGGCTTGTGCGACTTGTGACGGCTTTTTCTTTCGCGAAAAAACAGTTGCAGTAATTGGCGGGGGAGATACAGCCTTGGAAGAAGCTTTGACCTTGACAAAGTTTGCTAAAAAAGTATATATTATTCACCGACGGGATTTTTTTAGAGCATCAAAGATTATGCAAGACCGGGCAATGAAAAATGAAAAGATTGAAGTAATTTGGAATAGCACTGTTGAGGAGATAATAGGGGAGAAGCATGTTGAGGGAATTAAGATAAAATCTCAAATATTAAAACTTGACGGTGTATTTATAGCCATTGGTCACAAACCAGATACAGATTTATTTAAAGGGAAAGTTGAACTTGATGAAAAAGGATATGTAAAAATTTTAGAAAGAAGGAGAACGTCAGTCAAGGGAATTTTTGTAGCTGGTGATTGTGCAGATCCGTATTATAAGCAGGCAGTAACATCAGCGGGGACAGGAGTTGAAGCGGC